>JBDSKE010000045.1:0-5728 GCA_039917105.1 Candidatus Eiseniibacteriota bacterium
GTGGCGGATGTGGCAGGGGTGGCCGGTGGGACGGCAGTGGCATACTTCGGCCATCGGCTCGAGGTCGAGCTCAAAGGCGACGGCTCGCCCGTGACCCGGGCCGACCGCGAAGCGGAACAGGTTGCCCGCGACTGGATCGAAGCGCGCTTCCCCTGCGACGGCATATGGGGCGAGGAGTTCGGCCAGACGCGCCCCGGGGCGCATCGGCGCTGGTTCCTGGACCCCGTGGACGGCACTAGATCGTTCGTCAAGGGTGTGCCGCTGTGGGGGACACTCATCGCGGTGGTCGAGGGCGATGAGGTGTTGGCGGGAGCCATCGCCTTCCCCGCCACCGGCGAGGTGTTGGCCGCCGCGCGCGGCGAAGGCGCATGGCGCAATGGTGTGCGACTGCGCGTCTCGCAAGTGGACGCGCTCGCCCAGGCCACCTTGGTGTCGACCGATCTGGCGCACCGCGACGCGCCGGACCGCGGCGCGCGCTGGCGGGCGCTGGCCGAGCAAGCGACCGTGATGCGTACGTGGGGCGATTGCTTTGGCTATCGCATGGTTGCCACGGGCGACGCCGAAGCCATGACCGACATGAAACTGAATCCCTGGGATGCCGCGCCGGTGATGGTGGTCGTTGAAGAGGCGGGTGGCGTGTGCTTCGACTGGCAAGGGGCACACGATTGGCGGGGCGCGCATGGGTTGATCGCATGCAACGCCGCGCTCGCGGTGTCGATACGCGCGGCGCTGGTGCCGCAAGGGGGCAGGACATGATCGCGTTCGATCCGGACTCACTCGATTTCACCAAGCGCGGCGGGTTGGTCACCGTGGTGGCGCAGCACGCGGTGACCGGCGCGGTGCTCATGGTGGCGCACGCCGATCGCGAAGCCATCGATTGCACACTGGCGACCGGCGAGATGCATTACCGCTCGCGCGCGCGCGGCCTGTGGCATAAGGGCGCCACCAGCGGCAACACACAACGCGTGTCGTCCTTGCACGCGGACTGCGATGGCGACGCGGTGCTCGCGCGCGTCCTGCCGGCGGGGCCGGCGTGTCACACGGGCGCGGCCACGTGCTTCGGAACCCCTCGGGCCGGTGCGCTTGCGACCTTGGATGCCACGATCGCGGGGCGGGCGGCAATGTCGGAACCTGGCACCAGCTACACGGCGAAGTTGCTTCGGGACCGGAATCACCGCCTGAAGAAGTTGGGGGAGGAGGCCGCCGAGTTGGCGGTGGCGTGTGCGGACGGCGACCGGGCGCGCGCCGTGAGCGAGACGGCTGACCTCGTGTTCCACGCGCTCGTGGCGTTGCGGGCACTGGGAGCTTCGCTCGAGGATCTCCAAGTCGAACTAGCGAACCGGGCGAACCGAGCAAAGCGCGACTGAGCGTGCGCAACCCGGTCTTGCATTCGGCCGTACACTTGGGTTCAATCCATGTGTTCGCCGACCGACCCTGAACGAGGTAGCCATGGCCATCGTTTCCAAGCCGTCCGCAGATGAGCACGCGCCGTACTACTCCACCTACATCTCGTTGAGCGGGCCCGATGCGCTCGTCGGCCTCGAAACGCAGGCCGCGAGCACACGCCAGTTGTTGGCAGCGGCGGGCGAAGAGCAGGCACTGCATCGTTATGCCGCGGGCAAGTGGAGCGTGAAGGAAGTGGTGGGGCATATGTGCGACGCCGAGCGTATCTTCGCTTACCGTGCGCTGCGCTTCGCCCGCGCCGATACCACCGAGTTGCCGGGCTTCGACGAGAACCTGTACGTGCCCGCGGGGCGATTCGACACGCGCCTGCTGTCCGATCTGGCAGCCGAGTTCGCGGCCGTGCGCTCGGCGACGGTGGCCCTGTATCGCAGTATGGATGAAGCGGCACTGGTCCGACGGGGTAGTGCGAATGGCCAGCCCATGTCCGTGCGCGCGCTGGGTCATGTGCTGGTGGGACATGAGGCGCACCATGTTGCGATCCTGCTCGAGCGGTACGGGCTCAAGGGCTGAGTCACATCCCACACCATGGCGCGTTCCTCCGGTGAGCAGGGCCGTAACCCGCGACCCACCTGGAGGCCCGTCATGCCCCGATCCATCCTGTTCGTGATGTTCGCCATGGGACTTGCCACTTCGGTGGCGGCAGCGGATGCGCCGCGCGAGCTTGGCGATGTGCATTGGCAGGATCGCCTCGAGCCCGCCCTGGCCGAATCGAAGCGCACCGGGCATCCCGTGTTGGTGCTGTTCCAGGAGATCCCCGGATGCGCCACCTGCACCGGCTTCGGCGATGGGCCGCTCTCGCACCCCATCTTAGTGGAAGCCATCGAGACCGAGTTCGTGCCACTCGCGATTCACAACAACCGCTCTGGAATCGACGCCGCAGTGCTCGCCCGGTTCCAAGAGCCGGCGTGGAACAACCCCGTCATGCGCTTCATCAATGCCGAAGGGCGCGACGTGATCCCGCGGCGGGGCGGCGTGTATGGCACCGATGAAGTCGCGGCCCGCTTGGTCGCGGCACTGGTCACGGCAAAGCGTCCCGTGCCGCAGTACCTGCGCCTGGTCTCGGAGGAACTCAACCGTGGCGTGGCCACGGTGACGCTTGGCATGCATTGCTTCTGGGACGGCCAAGCAAGTCTGGGCGGCATTGATGGCGTGACCCGCACGCGCGCCGTGTATGCCCAGGGAGGCGAAGCGGTGGAGGTCACCTACGACCCCGCGCGTGTTGCGCCGGCAGCGTTGGCGAAGGCCGCGGACGCCCGGGTGTTGGGAGCCGGGCGGACCACGCTCGCGCCCGAGAGCGACCAAAAGCGCCACCTGCGTTTCTCGACGCTGCGTTATCTACCGCTCACTCCGGCGCAGGCGGCGCGTGTGGACGCAGCATTGTCGGCCGGGACTGACGCGACCCAATGGCTGTCGCCGCGCCAACGGGTGGTCGCAGCCCAAGTGGCCCTGTTGCTGGCACGCGACCCGCATGCGCTCGATGGCCTGAGTCGGCCGGAAGCGCTCGAAGCGCTGCCGGATTACCAGCGCCGGTTGTTGGTCCGCCTGGGGCAGGCGCCGCGAACCTGAGTTGCGTGTGGTGCGAGCAGGCCCGCTAGGATGTGGGCCATGGAACATGCGCCTCGTTTCGAACGGTACGTCGCGCTCGGCGACAGCTCCACCGAAGGAATCGATGATCCCGACGGCATGGGCGGCTATCGAGGTTGGTCAGAGCGGCTCGCCGAGCGCATCGCCGCCGCGCAGGGAGGACTGCTGTACGCCAACCTGGCCGTCCGAGGGCTCACCACGCGGCAGGTGCGCGAACGGCAACTCGAGCCCGCGCTGGCGATGCGCCCGAACCTCGCCACCTTGTTCTGTGGCACCAACGACGTCACGCACATCCGTTTCGACGCCGAAGCGGTAGCTGCCGATGTCGCCCAGATGCAGAGCGCCTTGGTGGCGGGAGGCGCCACGGTGCTCAGCTTCACGCTGCCGGACCTGACGCCCGTGATGCCGTTGGCACGATTGATTGCACCGCGCATCCGAGCGCTCAATCAGGCATTGGCGAGCGCTTCGCACGACACCGGCTCGATTCTGGTGGACTTCGCGGCGCATGCGGTGGCGACCGATCGGCGGCTCTGGAGCGAAGACCGCATCCACGCCAACTCCGATGGACACGCTCGCATCGCCGCAGCGCTCGCGCACGCTCTGCGAATGCCGGGCGCCGATGCGGCTTGGATGCAGCCGCTGCCCGCTGTGGCGAGCCAGGGTGCGCTCGTGTGGTGGGCGGCGGAGTTGCGCTGGCTGCGACGGCACCTGCTGCCATGGGCGATGCAGGGCTTGGCCGGGCGTTCGCGCGCGGAAGGTCGCCGCCCCAAGCATCCCGTGCTGACGAACATCGCGGGGAGCATGCGGGGCAGGCTCGAGCGTTGATCCAATGGTGTGGGCGTTTCTCGCCTGCCGCCCGGCGCTGTTACTGTGTCTGCGCTGACCCACTCCCTCAGGTCCACCGCGAGCGACCCTCGGTCGCCTGCGCGTGCGGCCGGATTCCTGAATCCCGCTCGCGCTCGGAGCCCCCGTTTGAGTCCGTCCCGTGTCGATGAAGGCAATATCCGTGGCTCCATCTGTCCCATCGGTGGAGCCGAGGACAAGGTGGGGGACGAGGTCATCCTGCGCCGCTTCGTCCAGTTGGCGGGCGGCAAGCGCGCTCGCATCGCCGTGATCCCCACGGCTTCGGAACTGCGCGACACGGGGCAGCGCTATGAAACGCTGTTCCGTGAGTTGCAGGCAGGCGAAGTGAATGTGCATGCGTTCGAGACCCGCCAGGATTGCGAAAACGAGGACGCGCTCCGTGCGCTCGACAACGCCACGGCCGTGTTCATGACCGGTGGCAGTCAGGTGCGCCTGTCGGCCACGCTCGGAGGCACCTCGGTGGCCACACAACTGCGGCGCATGAATGCGCGGGGCGTGCACGTGGCCGGCACCTCGGCAGGGGCAGCTTTCGCCTGCGAGCACATGATCGCCTACGGCGACGAAGGCCCCACGCCGCGCGCCGGCATGGTGTCGCTTGCGCCAGGTCTGGGGCTCACCAACCGCGTCATCGTCGACCAACACTTTCGTCAGCGCGATCGCTTGGGACGATTGCTCACCGCGCTCGCATTCAATCCGTTCGCGGTCGGCGTGGGACTGGACGAGGACGCCGCGGCGTTCATCGGGCCCGACGAGACGATCGAGGTGGTGGGCAGCGGAGCGGTCACCATCGTCGACCCCAAGCGGATCGAGTTCTCCTCCATCGACGACGCCCGGCGGGGCGAGCCGGTGTGCATCACCGGGGTCACGCTCCATGTGCTGGTCCACGGAGCCACGTTCCAATTGAGTACCCGCGAGGCGATCGCCCCGCGCCTGAGTCGTCACTAGTTCCGGGCGCATCCCTCGCCCGAAAAGAGGACTGGCCCCATGAAACTGCTCGAGACCTCGGTCTATCTCGGCCCCAGCGTGTACGCGCTGTTCCCCGTCATCCGCTTCACCCTCGATCTTCAGGAGTTGGAGCAATGGCCCACCATGAAGCTGGGGCGGGGGTTCGTGGACGGACTCGTGGCGGCGCTTCCGGGGCTGGCCGAGCATGGCTGCTCCTATGGCGAGCCCGGTGGATTCATCCGCCGCATGACCGAGGACGAGGGAACCTGGATCGGACATGTGCTCGAGCATTGCGCTATCGAGGTGCAGAATGTGGCGGGCGCCAAGGTGACGTTCGGTAAGACGCGCCAGGCCGACGCTCCGGGCATCTATCACATCGTCTATCAATATGAAGAAGCCGAAGTGGGCCTTGAGGCCGGCAAGCTGGCACTGGCGTTGGTGCGCTCGCTCCTGCCTGCCGAACTCCGCACCAAGGGCAATGACCCCTCCTGGGCCTGGGAGGATGCTCGAGACGAGTACATCCGCTTTGCGCAGCGCCGCGCGCTGGGGCCGAGCACGGCGTCGTTGGTGCGCGCCGCCGAGGCCCGTGACATCCCTTGGCTGCGGCTCAATAGCCAGAGCCTGATCCAGTTGGGACACGGTAAGTATCAGCGCCGCATTCAGGCCACCGTCACCAGTGAGACGCGCCACATCGCGGTCGAGATCGCTTCCGACAAGGAAGAGACCAATCGCATCCTGGGCGACCTGGGACTGCCGGTGCCGCGCCAGGAGTTGGTCTACACCGAGAGCGAGTGCATGCGCTCGGCGCGGCGGCTGGGGTTCCCGGTCGTGACCAAGCCGTACAACGCCAATCATGGACGGGGCGTGTCAC
>JBDSKE010000046.1:0-8226 GCA_039917105.1 Candidatus Eiseniibacteriota bacterium
GTTCGCCTTCTGTGATGAGTCGGGGATCGATGAACCGATCCGCCGCTCGGTTGTGGACAGCGCCTCGCGCGGCGAGGTGGACGTCCGCACAGACGCCAAAGCTTCACCCACCGGCTACCCTTTCAAGGTGGTCACCTGGGCCGAGGACCCGGCGGCAAAGGTGGCGCGCAAACGCGTCTGCGATCTCGGTTACCTGCGCAATGCCTACCAACGGCCGGACGGTAAGATCGGATATCGCTGCTCGAGCGAGCCCGAGGACCAGTTCATCGACAAGGGTGGAGCACCCAGCGAGACCGAGGGGCGCAAGTGCCTGTGCAATGCCCTGCTCGCGACCATCGGGCATGGCCAGCGGCGGGAAGCGGGCACCGTCGAACCTCCTCTGGTCACCAGCGGCGATGACCTCAAGCAGTTGGCTGCATTCCTCGCGGGCCGCGTGCGGTATACCGCCGCCGACGTACTCGCGTACCTGCTCGCCGGCGCCCCCAACGCCGCGACGAGCTGACCTTCCAAAGGGAGCTGCCTCATTGAGTCCTGAGACCTGGTTACTTTCCGAGCTCGTTACCGTGCTCGAGAACCCCACGCTGCGGGACGCCGAGTTGGCTGCCTTGCTCGAGGGTCGTTCCGCCAAGGCTGTCACCATCGTCCGCCTTGGCGTGTGTGCCATGCATCGCGACATGGCCGTGGCGGACCGCGCATTCTCGGTTGCCGAACTTCAGGGCCACCTCAGTGAAGAGGGCCGCCCCGGGTACACCTGCTCCAAGTGCGGAAGCCCGGTCTGACGCTGGGCGCCTGAGCGCCCCTTGGCCCTTTGCTGAGGAGAACCTGTGGGCGAGATCCCATCGGGACCGATTCACCCGGATGTTCGTATCGGGCACGCACACCTCAGAGTTTCCGATCTCGAACGTTCCATCGCTTTCTATCGCGATACACTCGGGTTCGAACTCATGCAGCGATTCGGCAGCGAGGCGGCGTTCCTGTCTGCAGGTGGCTACCACCACCACATCGGGCTCAACACCTGGGAAAGCCGTGGAGGGCCGCCTGCCGCTCGCGGCACCACGGGTCTGTTCCATGTCGCCATCCTCTACCCGAGCCGTGCAGCGCTTGCCGATGCATTGCGGCGACTCATGGCCGGGGGAGTGCAACTCGATGGCGCCGCAGACCACGGCGTGAGTGAGGCGCTCTACCTGCACGATCCCGACCGCAACGGACTCGAGCTGTACTGGGATCGTCCGCGCCAGGCCTGGCCACAAGACTCGCAGGGCGGACTCGCCATGACCACCGGCCCATTCGATCTCGAGGATCTCCTGCGCGAATCGCCGTCCTCATGATGCACCCGCGCAAGTTGCTTCCGTAGGGAGATCCGCGCCCGGCACTCACCGCGCCCTGGACGGCCTCAGCCTTTGGGCGCCTGCTGCTTCTCGATCCTCGCCCAGGCATCCTTGAGCGTGACCGTGCGGTTGAACACGGGCGCCCCCGGGAGGGCGTCGATATCGGGTACGAAATACCCGACCCGTTCGAACTGAACGGGTACGCCCGGGGCCACTTCAGCCAAGGAGGGCTCCAGCTTGCATGCGTTGTGTACTTCGAGCGAGTCGGGGTTGAGACCCGTGATGAAATCCTCGCCCTCGGGCAGGGCATCGGGGTTCTCCGCCGTGAACAACGTGCCGTACAGCCGCACCTCGGCATCGAGCGCATGTTCGGCGGACACCCAGTGGATCGTTGCCTTCACTTTGCGCCCATCGGGCGCATTGCCGCTGCGCGTCTCGGGGTCGTAGTTCGCGCGCACCTCGAGGACCGCGCCCGTCGCCGGATCGTGGACCACACTCGTGCAGCGGATGAGATAGGCCGAGCGCAAGCGGACCTCCACACCTGGGCTCAAGCGGAAGTACTTGGGAGGGGGCACCTCGCGGAAGTCATCGCGCTCGATCCAGATCTCGCGCGAGAACGGCAGCTGCCGTGTTCCCGCCGCCGGGTCTTCCGGATTGTTCGCGGCCTCGAAGAACTCGACCTGCCCAGCGGGGTAGTTCTCGATCACGACCTTGACGGGGTGCAGTACCGCCATGCGCCGCAGCGCGCACCGGTTGAGGTTCTCGCGCACACAATGTTCGAGCAGGGCGAGTTCGACTCGATTCTCGCGCCGGGCCACGCCGATTCGGTCGGCAAAGTCGCGCAGCGCCGCCGCCGGGTAACCTCGCCGGCGCATCGCCGAGATGGTTGGCATGCGTGGATCGTCCCAGCCGCTGACGTGGCCTTCCTTCACCAAGCGCAGGAGCTTGCGCTTGCTCATCAGCGTATGGGTCAGGTTGAGCCGCGCGAACTCATACTGGTGCGGCAGCGGCAATGGCAGATCGAGCGCTTCGAGCAACCAGTCATACAATGCGCGGTGTGGCACGAACTCCAATGTGCAGATGCTGTGCGTCACGCCCTCGATGTAATCCGACAGCCCGTGCGCGAAGTCATACAGGGGGTAGATGCACCACGACTTGCCCGTTTGGTGATGCGAAGCGTGACGGATGCGGTACAGCACCGGGTCTCGCAGCCACACATTGGGCGCGGCCATGTCGATTCTTGCGCGCAGGGTCCTCGTCCCATCCGCGAACTCACCGGCGCGCATGCGCGCGAACATGTCGAGGCTCTCGGCCACGGGGCGGTTGCGGTAGCGACTGTCCTCACCAGGCTCGCCCGGCGCGCCACGCATGCGGTCGACTTCCTCGGCTGTATGGTCGCAGACATATGCCTTGCCCTTCTCGATCAAGCTCACCGCGTAGCCATGCAGCGCCTCGAAGTAATCCGAAGCGAAGAACGGCGTCGCGCCTTTGAGCCCCAGGCGATCCTCGGCCCACCCCGCGATCAGCCACTTCACGTCGGTCAGGATGGAGTCCACGTACTCCACCTCTTCCTTGGCGGGGTTCGTGTCATCCATGCGCAGGTTGCAATGCCCTCCGAATTGTTGCGCGATGCCGAAGTTCAGGCAGATCGCCTTGGCATGCCCGATGTGCAGATAACCATTCGGCTCGGGCGGGAAACGCGTGACCACTTCTTGGGTGGCGCCGCTCGCCAGGTCGGCCTTGACGATTTCGCGAATGAAATCCTCTCGCTCGCTCGGGGCGTCGGTGACGATGGGGGAGTCGTGCTCGGGCATTTGATCCTCGGGGCGAAAACGGGAACAAGCGCACTCGCAGCGCCCCACTGGGCGCGCGACCAGTCCGGTGTCCGGGGTACGCGTCCCTGAAATAACGATATCTCGTGCCCAGTGTCCAATCGGACCGACGGTTGGGCTACACTCCATGGCCATGTCCAGGCGCCTCCGTCCCGTTGCGGCCCCCCGGCCCTCGATCCTTCCGGTCTGGGCCAGCCTGTGTTTCTTCCTTTCGGGCGCTGCCGGACTTCTCTACGAGTTGGTCTGGTGCAAGCAGTTGTCCTACCTGCTGGGGAGTTCACTCCATTCGGTCGCCACCGTCGTGGCGGCGTTCCTCGCCGGCCTCGCGCTGGGCGCCCGGTTCCTGGGCGTGCCGCTTTCCCGAGGTGAACACGGGGCCCGCACCTATGCGTTATTGGAGTTGGGGGTGGGCGCGCTGGGCCTGTTCCTGCTGCCCATCCTGCGCAGCCTGGACCCGGTGGTCGACTCGCTCTACCAGAACCTGGGCGGGGAAAGTGTCGGCTTCGCCATGGCGCGGATCGGCCTGTTGGCCGGATTGCTGCTGCCACCCGCTGCGCTCATGGGCGCCACGCTGCCCGTTCTGGTCGCACGGATCGAAGGCTCCTTGCACGACTCGACACTCGCCCACCTGTACGCGATCAATACTTTCGGAGCCGTGGCGGGCTCGGTAGCGGGCGGATTCCTGTTGATGCCTGCGCTCGGACTGCAGGCCACCTCACAGGCCGCCGCAACACTCAATCTGTTCGCGGCGTTGATCGCGTGGCGGCTGGGGGGACGATTCGCCAGGCCTGGGGCCGTGCCGCGACCGTCTCCCAAGGCGCGCACGCTGCTCACGCCGGGTGAGCGGGGGGTATTCGTGTTGTTGTTCGCGTTGTCGGGCTTCGCTGCGCTCACGTTCCAGATCAGTTGGGTGCGACTGTTCGCACTGGTGCTGGGCTCCTCGGTGTATTCGTTCTCCGGCGTGCTCGGGCTGTATTTGTTCGGACTCGCTCTGGGCAGTGCGTTGGCGGCCCCAGGCCTGGGTCGTGGCGTCACGCTGGCGGGCTTCGCCCAGGTTCAGCTGGGAATCGCGGCATCTGCAGCGCTCGGGCTCGTCCTCTTTCCCCACTTGCCGCAACAGATGCTGGACCTGGCAAGGGCGGCCGGAGCGGACTGGGGCCAACTCGCCGTGATGCAACTCGGGCTGGTGGCGGAGGTCCTGCTGATGCCCTGTATTCTCATGGGGGCGCTGTTCCCAATGGCGGCGCGATTGCTGCAGCGTGGCGACGGCGGACACGCAGCAGGCTTCGCCTACGCCGTGAACACGGCTGGAACCATCGTGGGTTCGCTCGCCGCCGGCTTCCTGTTGCTTCCGAACCTTGGTGTGCAGGGCACTCATCAACTGGCGATCACGCTCACGGCGTTCCTCGCACTCGGCGCGGCAGCTATGGCGTATCGCCGTCGCGAACTCACCCCTCGAGCGCGCATCCTGATCGCGACTATGCTCGCATCCACTGCAGCGTTCACGCTCTTGGCGCCGCGTTGGGATCCCGTGCTCATGTCCGCGGGCACTTACCGGCCGTTCCATGCGAACAACCTCGAAACCTCGTTCCGCTTGGCCGGCGGGGTGGGCGAGCCGGTGCGCACCGTTTCGCGAGCACAGCGCGTCCTGTATTACCGGGACGGCATCAACGCTTCGGTCCTCGTGTCCACGGACGAGGACAGCAGGCGCCGCTGGATGCGAGTGGGGGGCAAGATCGACGCGAGTACAGGCGACATGACCACGCAGGTCCTGCTCGGCCTGTTGCCTGCAGCCCTCGCCGACTCCGGCGCAAGAACCTTGGTTGTCGGCCACGGCTCAGGATTCACTGCAGCGGGCGCGCTCGCCGCCGGAGCCGGTCCGACCGATATCGTCGAGTTGGAGCGAGGGGTTATCGAGGGGTCGCGATTCTTCCACGAGCCCGGGCAGGATCCGCTCGATGATCCCCGTGTGACATTGCACATGGACGACGCACGCACCCTTTTGGCGCATGGCAAGGGCCGGTACGGTTTGATCATCTCGGAGCCCAGCAACCCGTGGATCGCCGGCGTCAACAACCTGTTCACCGTCGATTTCTATCAACGCGTGCGCGCTCGCCTCGAGCCGGACGGAGTCTTCTGCCAATGGATCCAGCTTTATGAACTCTCCCCCCAGACCTTCGGCTCGCTGGTGGGGTCGTTCCTCAAGGTCTTCCCGGACGCGCAGATGTTCTGCGTGTGGCGCGGCGCCGACCTGCTGGTGATCGCCGCGCCGCCACAGCGCAGCCTTTCGCTCCAACGATTGTCCACTCCGGCAAGTCGACGGCAGCTCCAACGCACTGCGATTGGTGGTGGCCCGTTTTCGCCCGAGGCACTTGCAGCTTTCTATTCGACACCGCTGCGCTACCTCACGCCACTCACCCAGGGCGTGCCGCTCAATCGGGATGACCGACCGTATGTGGAGTACCGCGCGCCGCGCGACATGGTCACCATCGGGCGAGGTCGAAACAGTCAGGACCCGCGTGTCGTACAGAGCATTCCATTCTTCAGCTCGCGCCCGGTGCTACCTCTCTTTGCCGAATGGCCGCCGGCGCAGTGGTACCGCTGGCGTGGCCGGGAGCAGATCGACATCGGGGACCCGGCACAGATCCCAGCCGTCATCCAACAGGTGCGGGATGCGGGGCTGCCGGATGTGGCAGAGGAACTCGAGCGGTTGGCGCAGGCCAAGGTCGAACGCGGGGCTCCACGCTGAGCCCAACGGGCCGCACGTTCATCCCCCCGGAATCCGCGCCGGTGATTTCCAGGTCCGTGTCACGGCTCGACGTCGCGTTAGGATGCAAACTCGGGATCGACCATGCGCATCACATTCGGAGGAGTCACATGAGGAATGTCATTCGAATCGCGCTGCTGCTCATCGCCGTCTTTTTGATGGTGATCGTCACCCGTCCGGCGCAATACCATGTCGAACGCACGAACACCATCGCAGCCCCGGCGGCCTTGATCCAGACCCATATCGAGGACTTTCACCTCTGGAAGTCGTGGTCTCCCTGGGAACACCTCGATCCTGCCATGAAGACCGAGTTCTCGGGGGCGCCGTCGGGCTTGGGCGCGAGCTATTACTGGAGCGGCAACGACAAGGCAGGGGAGGGGCGCATGACCGTGATCGAGTCGGTGCCGGCCTCGAAGGTCGGCATCAAGCTCGAGTTCCTCAAGCCTTTCAAGTCCACGAACGCATGCGCATTCACACTTGCGCCCCAGGGCGATGCCACCACAGTCGTGTGGACCATGGACGGCAATCACGATTTCATGGGCAAAGCCATGTCCCTGTTCATGAACATGGACAAGATGATCGGTCCGGACTTCGAAAAAGGACTGGCCAGTCTCAAGCTGGTCACCGAGGCTCAGGCAGCCGAGCCCATCCCGGCCACGAACGACTCGACGGCGGCCAGTCCCTGACAGCCCTCAGTTGTGAACGCCGGCCGCTTCACTGCCGGTGCGCTCCACGAACTCCACGTACGAACCGCCATACTCGAAGGGTGGCATGGCGGGGATGCTCCCACCGTCGCCGGGGCGCAACTCGAGCACGCGATTGCTCAGTCCCCGCAGGAACATGCGGTCGTGGCTGACGAAGATCATGGTGCCTTCGAAGTCCTGGAGCGAGTCGACCAACATCTCCTTGGTCTCCAAGTCCAGGTGGTTCGTGGGCTCATCCAGGATCAGGAAGTTCGGCGGATCGTGAAGCATTCGCGCGAGTACCAAGCGCGACTTCTCACCGCCCGAGAGCACCCGGATCGGCTTGTCCACGTCCGTGCCCGAGAACTGGAACGCACCGAGCAGGTTCCGCAGCGGCCCCTGGCTATCGAGTGGATAGTCCTTCTGGATCTGCTCGAATACCGTGAGCGAAGGGTCCAGTAGGTCGAGCGATTGCTGCGCGAAGTAACCGATCTTCAGGTTCGCCCCGAGCCGCACCTGCCCGGAGTCGGGCTTCAACGCCCCAGCCACCATCTTGAGCAGCGTCGTCTTGCCCGCGCCATTGCGGCCCATCACGCACCAGCGCTCGGTCCGACGGATGCGGAAGTCGAAATCCTGGTAAATCGATCGCTCGCCGTAGGCCTTGCAGACGCCTCGAAGATCGGCCACGTCCTCGCCCGAGCGAGGCGGTTGGCGGAGCTTGAACTCGACGACCTTTCGCTGCTTGGGCAATTCCACCATCTCGATCTTCTCGAGCTTCTTCACCCGACTTTGCACCTGTGCCGCCTTGGCGGCGTGTGCGGCGAACCGCTCGATGAAGCGCCGCTCCTTGGCGAGCATCGCCTGCTGGCGAGCATAGGCCGCCTCGCGATTGGCCTCGGCGATGGCGCGTTGCTGTTTGTACCAATCATAGTCGCCGGTGAACTCGTTGAACTCGCCGCAGTCGATCTCGATGATCCGGTCCACGATTCGGTTCATGAAATCCTTGTCGTGACAGGTCATGAGCACCGCGCCGGGGTAATCGCGGATGAACCGCTCGAGCCACAGGATCGATTCGATATCGAGGTGGTTGGTCGGCTCGTCCATGAGGAGCACGTCGGGCCGACCGATCAGGATGCGGGCAAGCCCCACGCGCATCTTCCACCCGCCCGAGAGCGCGCCGACATCGGCGTCCATCTGCGATGGCTCGAATCCCAGCGCCGCAAGGATCTCCCGGGCCCGGGCCTCGAGGTCATAACCGCCGCCCTGCATGTAGGTGTCCTGCACATGGCCGAAGCGCTCGAGGATCCTGTCCATCTCGCCCGCGCGTTCGGGATCGGCCAGTGCATGCTCGAGGTCCTTGAGCTCGTGGTGCAGTTCACCCAGTTGGCCGCTGCCAGCGATGGCCTCATCCAGGACAGAACGGCCCGACATCTCGCCGATGTCCTGACGGTAGTAGCCCAGACTCAGGCGTTTGGGCAGTGTGACCTCGCCCTCGTCCGGGGACTCCTCGCCCACGATCATGCGGAACACGGTGGTCTTGCCAGCACCATTCGGTCCCACCAGGCCCGCCTTCTGGCCGGCGTTGAGCTGGAAAGACGCCTCGACGAAGAGCACCT
>JBDSKE010000047.1:0-7642 GCA_039917105.1 Candidatus Eiseniibacteriota bacterium
ACCACATAGCCGTTGTCCACCGCGGCATCATTGCTCACGAGGCCATTCACCTGCGTGAACGCATCCCACGCTGCGACCTGGGTGGGCGTGCGCGTGCCATCCAACTGACTGCCCCAACTGCCGCGGAAACTTGGCTTCGTCGTGGGTGCGAGTCCGCCGGTCGAGTCCGGGTACCACCAGGAATAGAAGTATTCGGCGATCGGAGCTGGGCGGACCGCTTGGGAGTGGTCCTTCAGGCCCATGATGAATCCGTCGAAGCGATTGAACGTCGCGGATCCACCCACCGAGCTATCTGGCACAATGAATGCCATGTAGAGCTGGTTCCCGTTCACCAGGAACTTGATGGTAGCGCGCGTGCTGTCCTTGCCCGGGAAGCCGCCCTCATCCTTCCAACCGCTACCGGGAATACCATTGTCTTTGCGATAGCGGATCTTCACCGAGTCGGCAACCGCCCAACCGGGTTCATTCAGGTTGCCATCGAGCACGATGGCTCCACCATTGGTGGAGCGTGCCCAGACGGCGTCGAGCCGCGGTCCCTGGGCGAATGACGGAGCGACCATGCAGAGCGTCGCGCCGAGTGCCAGGACCGCGAAGAGTCCTCTTTTCATGGTCGATCTCCTCCTAGGGATGGGTCGGACAAGCAGGTGTCGAGGTTCAACCGGAAATTGCGCGATGATTCGTGGCGAACTAGGCAGGCTCCACCTCCGCATTCGGACGCCGGCGCTGACGCAGCAGGGATTCGGGGGCCAGGGGTTCGGTGGACCCGCAGGAGCGGCGCAACACAAGTTGGGTCGGGACCATCTCGTGGTGCGCGAGGACTGGCTCACGCATACGTGTGAATGGTATGAGTTGCAACACCGCGCGCTCGCCGAGGGTGTACGCATCGACGCGGACCGTGGTGAGCGGCGGACTCAAGTACTGCGAGATAGCGATGTCGTCGAAGCCACCCACCGCGATATCTTGCGGCACGCGTAGACCCGCGTCGCCTAGCGCGCTCATCAAGCCGATCGCCATGTAGTCGTTGGCGGCGAATACCGCCGTCGGCCGCAACTGCCGGCTCAGCAGCTTGACGGCCCCTTCATAACCCGCGGCTTCAGTGAAGTCGCCGGGCACTTCGAGAGAAGGTTCTGGCTCGATGCCGCTGTCACGAAGCGCGGTCCGATAACCACGCAAGCGTTCCTCGGCATCGATGTTTCCGGCGGGCCCCTTCACAATCGCAATCGAGCGATGTCCGAACGATTGAAGGTGCCGAACCATGGCGTAGGCACCGTCGAAGTTGGCAATCGAGATGGTGCCACACTCCGCCCGGAGCGGTCCTGGGTTGAGCAGTACGACTGGGAACTTGCGAATGAAGCTGTCGAGGGCCGCAGTTGTCTTCTCATCGGGCGCCATTGCGATCAAGCCATCGATCCGGCCCCGCATCGAGTTGACCGCCGCGATGAGTGTGTCGGTGTCCGCGTGCGAACTCGAGACCAACACCTGGAAGCGCTCTTGGCGCGCCGCAAGGTCGATTCCGCGGATGACTTCGGAGAAGAACTCGCCATAGAGATCCGGAAGCAGGACCCCGATTGCGTGGGTGCGGTTGGTGATCAGGCTGCGAGCAGCGCCGTTGGGGATGTAGTCCAAACGCGACGCGATCCGGCGGACATGCTCACGCGTATCGTCGCTCACGAGCGGACTATCGTTATAGACACGCGAAACGGTGGCGATTGAAACGCCAGCCTCGCGCGCGACATCCCGGATGGTGGCCAATGGTTCTCCTTGCGCGGCAGCGTCTTCGCTCGAGTCCCGATGCTCGCGTATGTAAACGGTTACAGCGCGCGGAGGGGGATGTCAAGGAAACTCCACGCGTCCCTCATCTTCCATTTTTGCTTCGGCATCGCAGGCGCGTTGGTGACATTTTCTCGCCGGAGAGCGAACGAACGCTTGACACAAGCCGGTCAGGATGTAATCGTTTTCATTGCAGACGGCTGCTTGGCCTGATTTGGCGGCTCGTCTCGAAGATGATCCGACTGTGCTGACCGACGGCCGGATCCTCTGCGTAGGATCCGCGTCTCGCCCTGTAGCGAGACCATCACATCCACAGGAGGAACCCCCATGAAGCGGATCGGATACACCATCCTGGCATGTTGCGCGACGCTGGCCTTTGCGGCCACCGCCATTGCGCAGACGCCGGTCGTCAACTCGGCCATCATCAAGACGCGCATCTACAACGACTGCCCTGTCTCCAATCTCACCACCACGAACCTCTATCCGGGCTCGATCCAAATCGCCGATGACGATCCGTTCGGGTGCTCGGGCTTCGCGAATCTGCATGTCTGGCGCTATTCGGGCGATGGCACCACCGCCGCCCAATTCCCGAACAACTCGAACTGGCGGATCTGCTCGGACTTCTCGCTCAGCGGTCGTGGCGAGGGCGGTCTTCAAATGGCCCCTTGGTTTTCGCAGGACAGCGACGGCCTGTTCAATGTTCGTTCGACCGATGGCGAAGTCGCCTGCTTCGGCGGCCGGCTCCCGTTCTACAGCTTCACGGGGGCTCAAGGTCTCGTCTATGTAGCGGGCACGACCATCCACCTCGAGATGATCTATAAGGCCAACGGCCTGTCGTCGGCCGCTCCGGCGACGATCGAGTACATCGCGGTGTACAACTCGATCACCTACTCGAGCGGCGCACTGCCGTTCGACGAGGGCAACACCTCTGAGGACCCGCCGCATGGTCTCTGGGGCGGCCTGAACAACAGCGCGGTCGGTGGACACGTCAAGATGTTCGTGTTCCCCGGCGGCGAGCCTCACAACGCGACTGCGAATTGGTCGAACATCTGTTTCCAGAACTACGACCAGGCCACACCGGCCAAGTCGTCGAGCTGGGGCCAGGTGAAATCGATCTACCGCTAGTCGATCCAAGAGTTTCACGCTTCGCGACGGCCATCTTCCATTCGGGAGGTGGCCGTTCGCACGCGTGATCATCGGGCCGCCGACCCTGATAGGATGCGTGCATGGGAATATCGATGCTGGCCCACGTGCCCCTGCCCGTCACGCCCGAGGAAGTTCGCACGATCGATCGCGAGACCTTCGTGTTGGATGTCCGTTCCCCGGACCGCTTCGCAGCGGGACACCTCGCGGGAGCGGGTCGGATCGAAGCGCGCGAGTTCACCGCCCGCCGAGCCGAACTCCCTCCGCGCGATGCGCGCGTACTGGTGGTGCACGAGGACCCAGGGCTCGCGCGTGAGGCCGCCGAGGCATTGGGCACGCTGGGCTACGCGTGGGTCCGATGGCTCGATGCACCGCTGGATGCCATGGCCGAAGGAGTGGCCCATACAACAGCGGCGGCCCGCCTTTGGCGGCCCTCCCCGTTCCTCGAGCGCGTCCTGCCGCGCCTGCCGCAGGGTCGTGCCCTCGACATTGCGGCGGGATCGGGCCGTGAGTCCGTGTTCCTCGCGCTGCATGGCTTCGATGTCGAAGCCTGGGACCATGCGCCCGAGGCACTCGAGCGCGCCGAAGCCCTGGCCGCCAGGCACGGCGTTCGCATCCATACGCGGCTGGTGGATCTTGAGCGCGGCGACATGCCCGATCCTGGACAGTTTCAGGTGGTGATGGCGTTCCGGTTCCTGCATCGCCCGCTTCTGCCCTGGTTGGAACGCGCCGTCGCTCCTGGCGGTGCACTCGTGTATGAAACTTTTCGTCTGGGTCAGGAGGTGCACGGACGGCCCAAGCACCCACGATTCCTGCTGTATCCCGGCGAGATCGCATCCGTTTTCCCCTCGCTCTCCGTAGTACTCCACGAGGAGCCAGACGTCCCGGGCGGCCCTGTGATGTCGCGCCTCCTCGCCTTCCGCCCCTCCCACACCCTTTGATCAGGATCCGCATGCGCTCCTCTTTCGCATCATCGATCGTCTCGTTCCTGCTCCTCGCCACGCCCGCGGCGGCGCACGAGTTCTGGCTCGCTCCGCTGCGTTACCAGGCCACCACTGGCGATACGCTCGTGGTGCGTGCATTCGTCGGCACGGGGTTCAAAGGCGAGACCAAGCCACTCGCGGCGCGGCGCGTCGTGCGGCTCGAGGCGCGGACCACGCGCCAGATCGACATGCGTGGATTGGGAGTCAACGGTTCTGAGGACTACGCGCGGCTCGTGCTGCCGGACGCCGGCGGCGCGAGCGTCGCATACCAGAGCGACTTCGCCACGATCGAGCTGCCGGGTGCCCAGTTTGACGCCTATCTACGACTCGAGGGACTCGAAGGGCCGCGGCGCGAGCGTGAACGCACGAAGAGCACCGCCAAGCCCGGGCGCGAGCGCTACGCACGTTGCTGCCGCACCTGGATCCGAGGCTCCGACCTAACCCGCGCGACCGACCCACTCGGCCTTGCGCTCGAAGTGTTGCCGAGCGCGGACCCCACCCTCCTCAAGCGCGCGCCGTTCCGCGTGCTGTTGCACGGCCGGCCGCTCGCGGGCGCACTGGTACGCGCATGGAATCGTCCGCTCGATGCGAACAACCGCCCCTTCGATGTGGCCACGCGTGATTCCCTGGGACCGGTGTATCAGGGTCGAACGCACGCCGATGGGACCGTGACACTACCGGTCGATCGAGCAGGCGAATGGCTCGTCTCGTGCGTGCACATGGCGCCAAGCGAATCGCGCGTCGAAGCCGACTGGCAGAGCTTGTGGGCCAGTTTCACCTTCGCGCGTCCGGCTCGTCCGGCCCGTCGCTGATGCGGCGTGCCGCACTCCGCCTCACCCTATCGAGTGCCTTCGCTACCCTGCTCGCCGCGTTGCTCGTCACAACGCGGGCCGATTCGCACAGCCAGCCTTTCAGTTGGATCGACCTTGTTGCAGCGCCCGATTCGCTGCGGGGCGAGGTCACCGCCCACATAGTCGACCTTGCGCACGAACTCGGAGTGGCCGACCCGGAGGTGCTGGCGAGCGGGGCTGGAATCCGCGCGCACGAAACTGAGTTGCGGACAGTATTCGCCAAGCGTCTGGACCTGCGCGGCGACGGGACGCGGCTTGCTGTCGCATTCGGGAGGATGACCCCCGTGCCCGAAAAACACGCCGTGCGCGTGAGCGTGGCGCTCGCCCGGCCGAAGGCAAGCACACTCGAGGTTCACGGGCCGCTGTTCACTTGGGAGGACACGCACGAGACCTACGTGAATCTGCGCGTCAATGGCCGACTCGAAGTTCAAGACCTGCTCGATCAAGGGCACCTCGAGGCCCGATGGGAGACCGGCGCACGGCGCGACCCGGCGCAGGTCGTGTTCCGCTTCATCCGCGAAGGTATCCATCACATCTTCATCGGGCCGGACCATATCCTGTTCATCCTCGGGCTGTTGCTCCTGGGTGGTTCACTCCAGCAACTGGCGCGCATCGTCACAGCATTCACGCTCGCGCACAGCGTCACCTTGGCGCTTGCGACGCTTGGCTGGGTGCAACCTTCCGCACGTGTCATCGAGCCGCTGATCGCACTCAGCATCGTGGTGGTGGGAATCGAGAATCTGCGCGCTGAAGGCGGCCGGCGCGACCTGCGAGCGCCGCTGGCATTCGCGTTCGGCTTCGTGCACGGGTTCGGTTTCGCAAGCGTTCTGCGCGAATTGTCGTTACCCACGGACGCACTGGGCATAGCGTTGGTGTCGTTCAATATCGGCGTCGAGTTGGCCCAGATGTCCATCGTGCTCACAGTAGCGCCGCTGCTGGCGCGCCTGCGTATCTGGCGTCCTGCGGCGGGCCCATGGGTCCTGCGTGTGGGGTCCCTCGGAGTGATCGCCGCCGGCGGCTTCTGGCTTGTTCAGCGACTGCTGGCCGGCTGAGCCGGTTCAGTCGGTCGCCCGGCATGAGTCTGCATGAGTTTGGATGACTGACACGAGCCGTTGACCCTGCGGAGTATGGACCCGTACACTTTCATGGCGCACAACCGGTGCAACCTGCCGTGCCCCCCGCCTCGTTCGAGGGTCCGCCGAATGTCCCGTCCTGCTTCGCTCTTGGTCCTCGCAACGCTCGGCACGTTTCTCACCGCACCCGGCGAAGCAGCAATCCCGCGCCATCTCGAACGACTGCTCGCCGAGCCTTCGGCGTGGGGCCGGAACACGCTCGCCGCGCTCAGCCCGGTCCAGACCGGCGTCACTGCCGCCCGCAGCGCTGGCGACATCCTCGCGGTCTATTACGATCCGAGCGACGCGCTCGCGTTCCGGGTCAGTCTCGTGGCCCCGGTCGGCATCACCGATGGGCGGGCCTACTTCGAGATGAACGACTACCGCGTCGCCGTGCTGCTCGAGGAAGGCAACGGCGCCAGCCAGTCGCTTCCCGCTCCCCTCCTGGGTCGTGCGCCCTTCGCTTACAACCGCGTCCTGATACTCGATTCGCGCGGCGCCTCGATGACGGATGCACACGCCAGTGGCCGCGCGAGCCCGGTCGCCTCGGATCACGCGACCTCCCACTTGGATCGAGGCTGGATGGCGGCGGCGATCGAGCCAGGGGATCAGGCACCGACGCGCGCACTCGTGATCAGTTACTCCCCCCAAGGCGAGGAACTGGACCGCATCCTTGTTCCGCTCGGCGCGCAACTGCTGCCCTCGGGAACCACGAATGTGGCCTTCATGCATCATGGCAATCAGGGACTGGCCTACTCCGATGTGTTCGCAGGCCGCCCGGGCGCCGAGGCGAGCAGCGGCTTCGATGAGATCCTGCGCGTGCACGAGCAGAAGAACATCCCCGGAAACTTCCATCTCTCGGCGCTGCTGCAATCATCGGCCGAGTGGAACAAGCAGAATGGGGACCCACTCGATTTCAACGGGTGGCTCCGGACGGGGGTCACGGCGGGCTGGGCGGGGATGATCACATCGGCCTATGGCCAACCCATCATGCCTTTCATGCAGGGCGCCATGAACGATTGGGCGATCAGCCGTGACCACGCCATGGTGCAAGCCCGCTATTCCTACGACCCCAATGTGGCATGGGTTCCCGAACGCGTGTTCCTGGACCCCGCCACCTACCCGAATGCCGGCGTGATCGATTGGTCCGGCGGACACTGGCAGGCCAATGGCGTGGGCGCCGTGATCCTCGATGACTCGCCGCACTGCCAGGGGCACAACAAACATCAGATTCATTTTCTCCAGGGCAATGGCCTGCGCATCATTCCGCGAGATGGCGACTTCACGGGCAAACTGCACACCGGTGACGGTCAGGGCGCGCTCAATATCCTTGTGAACGAAGCCAACTCCGGTGCGGGCCAGTACCGGATCACGGTTTACGCCGACGACTGGGAAATGGCGGCCGAGGTGGCGGGCTGGCAGAACACGTTTCCCAACGCGCTCGAAACCTACCTGTGGATGATCGACAAATGCGCGGTCGAGAGCGCGTGGCTGAGCACCTGGAAGCTCGACCCTGCGCTGACGAACTCCAACTTCAATGGCGATACCTTCACGCCCACCTATGGCACCTATGGCGGCATCGGGGATGTGAATGGCTACGGTGGCAACAACAACGCTTGGTACACGGATTGGGCCGGATACGTGCCGTATGTGACGGGCGGCAACGGCAACGGGACCTACAGTGGCAGTGGCGGCAACGGCAAGAATCACGGCCAGTTATGGAACGACGCGCATGCTTCGCTGCAGTCCGCGCCGAACAACAAGATCCGCGAGACCGGCTGGT
>JBDSKE010000048.1:0-6560 GCA_039917105.1 Candidatus Eiseniibacteriota bacterium
CGACGTTGTCGAGGAAGTAGCGATCGTGCGTGACCGCTACGATAGTGCCGGTGTAATCGCGTAGGAACCGTTCAAGCCACGCCACCGACTCCGCGTCCAGATGATTCGTGGGCTCATCCAGCAACAGCAGGTCGGGGTGCGCCAGCAGCAGTCGGCACAACGCGACGCGGCGGCGCTCGCCGCCCGAGAGGTTCGTGACGGCGGCGTCGCTCGGTGGACAGCGCAGCGCGTCCATCGCGATCTCGAGCTGGCGTTCCAAGTCCCACAGGTTGCCCGCGTCGATCTGGTCTTGGAGTTTGCCCTGCTCATCGATGAGCTTGGTCATCTCATCGTCGTCCATGGGCTCGGAGAAGCGCGCGGTGATCTCGTCATACCGCTTGCGGATCGCCATCTTCTCAGCCACGCCCTCGGCCACATTCTCGAACACGTTCTTGTCCGGATCGAGGTGCGGTTCCTGAGCGAGGAAGCCCACGGTGCAGCCCTTGCCGAGCCATGCCTCGCCGATGAAATCCTGGTCGATGCCGGCCATGATCTTGAGCAACGAACTTTTGCCGGCGCCGTTCAGGCCCAGCACCCCGATCTTGGCCCCGTGATAGAACGACAACCAGATTCCCTTGAGGATCTCGCGCTTGGGCGGCACCACCTTGCGCAGGTCCTTCATGACATAGATGAACGGTCTGGAGGTATCGACGGCCATGGCCTGCCTTTCGGTATCGACGTGCGCGACCCGGCGCCGGCGTCTGTGCGGGGCGGGAGCGGCGGTGCGGCGGGGTGGGATTCGGGCCTGGGATTCGGGCCTAGAATGCGCGAAGGCCGCCCTTGGGCGCAAGCGCGCCAGGCTGCGCGCTCAGTGGACGACCGAGGCCTGCGAATGGGCCGATCGCGAACGGCCACGCCAGAGCCGATGGACAATGAAGCCGAGCGCCACCAAGGGCAGGAAGGGGAGCACCGCGAGGCCCAAGAGGATGACCATCATCACGCCAACGATGGCGGCGACGATCAACAGGACGGGGAACGCGACCGCAATGCCCACCACACCTACGACCACGCTGATCACGATCGTCGCCACGACGGCGAGCACACCCAGCATCAACAGCTCGATCACGACACTCCTCCGTATTGGGACCCGGCGGGGGGACTTCTGCGACCAGTGCCGCCGATGCGACGGCTTGGGGCCCGCGCACGAGTACACATACGCGCCAAGGGGCCGGAGGGTTTCAGGTGTCCTCTGCTAGAGTGCCGGCTTATCGCACCCGTCTGATCCCCCACCCGGAGGTCGTTCCATGGCAGCCACCAAAGTCACGGTATTCAACAATGGTTCCATCCGCGTCGAAGGCGACTTCGAGCTCCTTGACCAGGACGGCAAGTCGTTCGGCTTGGCCGGCCGCGAGCGGGTCGGGCTGTGCCGGTGTGGCCAATCGGCCAAGAAGCCATTCTGCGACGGTTCACACAAGCGTTGCGGGTTCGCATCGACCCTCGAGGCGTACGACTTGGAGCCCCCGGCACCGAAGCCTGCGGGCTGAACTCCATGAAGCCGCGGGCGGTCCTGGCCATGATGGTCGCGCTCGTCACCGTGGGGGTGAGTGCGCGACTGGGCTTGTGGCAGGTGGCGCGCATGCACGAGAAGCAAAGCCTGCGCGCGTCGTTCGATTCGACGCTCGCAGCCGAGCCCACGCCGATTGCAACGCTCCGCACAGGTGCGCCGCTCGCGCATCGCAAGGTGGGCGCCACGGGCACTTACGATTCAGCGCACCAGTTCCTGCTGTCGGCACGCAGCCACGAAGGCGACACCGGCGTGGGCGTGGTCACGCCGCTGGTCATGGCAGACGGCCGCGCCGTGCTGGTGGACCGGGGATGGATGCCGGCGCTGGATGCAATGACTGCCGACCCCACGGCTGTGGCAGAACCAGGCGAGCAATCCGTGGTGGGGCTGGCGCGCGAGATCCCGGCAGCGAGCGGGCCCACCCGGTGGGTGCGCCTGCCGAACCAGCACGCGATCCTGTGGTCCACCTACTCACTCTCGCGTGATTCCTTGGCGGCCCGCGTGCCTTACCCGCTGTTGGGCGTTCTCATCGAGCAGTTGCCCGGCCCCGGGGTGCCCGCGATCCCACGGCGCGAAGCACCCGAGCGGCCCGATCCTGCCATGCACTTCTGGTATGCGGTGCAATGGTTCGCCGTTGCGATGATCGTCGGTATCGGTTCGTTCGTGCTGGGTCGTCGGGTTGCTCGCGCTGCACATGCCGCCCCACCGACCGACACGTGAGCTCATTGCCAACTGCGATCCACCGCCGGTTCGCACCGTTCACCGACTCCTTGCCGCCACTGGCCGAAATGAGCGCGTCAGGCCTTGCATCGCAACCGTAACTTCCTGTGCGTGGTCAGCAACGGAACGCCAAGGCGGCGGACGATGGGAACCAGAACGAGGAGGAGGAGAGATGGACGATCACGGTGGAAGCGGTGACCGTTGGAGCGGGGTGATCTGGGGGTTGATCCTGGTCGCGGTGGGTGGCGTGCTCCTGGCGGACCGTTTCATCGAAATCCCGGGTGGGTTCTGGTCAAGCTGGTGGACCTATCTGGTGATGGGCGTCGGCGTCGTGCGGATCGTGACGGCCCGGGATGCCAAGCGCCTGAGCGAGGGCGTGGGATGTGTGTTGTTCGGGGCGTGGCTCTGGATTTCGATGACCGGCTGGATGGGGCTCAACTGGTCGCGGAGCTGGCCGTTGATCCTGATCGCGATCGGGGCACAGGAGTTGACGCGCGGGATCGCAGCCCACTGGATGCCCGAACCGCCTCGCAAGGAGGCGCGTCATGGTTGATCCAGGCTCGCAGCCACAGGGTCGTTACACGGCAGGCATCTTCATTCAACCCTCGCGCGTCACCGGACGGCTGGTGTTCGGCGCCATCCTGCTGACGCTGGGCACCCTGTGGACGCTGGACAATGTCGGGCTCATGAACGCGAGCGAGGTGCTGCGTTACTGGCCCGCTCTCCTCGTGCTGTTCGGTCTCGCCCGATTGTTCGGTTGGGGTGTGCCTCGTACGCCGTTGTTGGGCGGCATCCTGACCTTCGTCGGTGTGCAGATGCTGTTGCACGAGTTCGACCTGGTGCAGTGGAGCGTGCTGAGGTTGTGGCCGGTGGTGTTGATCGTGGCTGGCACATCGATCGTTTGGCGTTCACTGCGTGGCCCCGGCCAGAGCCCGGGCGATGTCGAACAGGCGGCGAACTTCTCGGTCCTGGCGATCATGGGCGGCAACACGCGCCGGGTGACCTCCGAAGCATTCCAGAGCGCGGACGTGAGCGCCATGATGGGCGGGGTCGAGCTCGATCTACGCCAGGCCCATGCCGCCAGTGAACGCGTCTACATCGATGTGTTCGCGTGGTGGGGGGGAATCGACATCGTCGTGCCCGACAATTGGAAGGTCGAGAGCCAGGCGATTCCGTTGATGGGCGCGATCGAGGACAACACGTACGCCCCGGTCGGTGTGCCCACGGTTACTTTGGTGGTGCGGGGCACGGCGATCATGGGAGGCGTCGAGATCAAGAGCGCCTCGCGGGCGAGCCGCAAGGCCCGCATGGGCGACGCCACGGAGCGGGACTGACCCATGCACCCGCTGCTCGCCAATCGCACCATGCTGGGTCTGTACCTGCTCACATGGCTCGGCTTGGGGGTCGGTCTGGCCGGACAGCTCACGCTGCTCTTCCGACTGCCATTCACCACGAGCCTGGTATGGGCCGTGCCGTTGGCCGTGGCGTATGGATTCGTCTGCCTCTCGGCGTGGTGGGTGGCGCGGGCGCAGCCGCTGGGCGACCGCCCGTCGCTTGCGGCAGCCACGGCGGTGGTGAGCGCATCACTCCAGGCCTCGGTTTTTCTGGCGGGGCCGGGCACGGCGTACGGAGCGCTCTTGGCACGCTTCGGCGGCTTCGACCTGAATCGCGAAGTGTTGCTCAAGGGCGCCGTGCTGTTGTTCGTGATCGGCGTGCCGTTGTATCTGGTGTCGGCGATGGTGCATTACCTGTTCTTCGCACTCGAGCGCTCGCGCACCGCAGATCGCCTGGCGCTCAGGACGCAAGTGGGGGCGCGGGAGGCCGAGCTTCGCGCCCTGCGGGCGCAACTCGACCCGCACTTCCTCTTCAACAGCCTCAACTCGATCAATGCGCTGATCGGAAGCGATCCCGAGGGGGCACGCCGCATGTGCGAGGGCTTGGGCGATTTCATGCGTCAGACGCTGCGACTGGGTTCGCGCAAGTCCGTGCCGCTCTCCGAGGAGATCGCACTGGTGGAGCGCTACCTCGCGATCGAGCAGGTGCGTTTCGGGGAGCGGCTACAGGTCGAGCGCGCGTTGGAGATTCCGGCGCTCGAATGTCTGGTCCCTCCCCTGCTCTTGCAACCCTTGGTCGAGAACGCCATCAAGCATGGCGTCGCGGGACGGATCGAGGGCGGGACCATCCGCTTGCGCGCGAGTCGCGCGGAGGAAAAGTTATGGCTGGAGGTGGAGAACCCGGTGGACGCCGATGCCGCGGCGACTCCTGGCGAAGGGGTGGGGCTCGAGAATGTCCGGCGGCGCTTGTCGGCCACCGGTGCTGGCGATGCGCAATTGGATGTCGTCCGCTCGCCGGGAAGTTTTCGAGTCACCTTGTCGCTTCCCGCCGAGACGACGGGCAAGGGAGCCGCTGATGTCCGCTGAGCCCGCGCGTTGCAGGGTGCTGATCGTGGATGACGAAGCCCCGGCGCGCGCGTTGTTGCGCGAGTACCTTTCTGCCCATGCCGACATCGAAGTGCTGGGCGAGTGCGCGAACGGGTTCGAGGCGGTCAAGCGGATCGCCGAGCTTGCTCCCGACCTGGTGTTCCTCGATGTGCAGATGCCCAAACTGGACGGCTTCGAAGTGCTGGAGTTGCTCGATCCGCGCCCCGCGGTGGTGTTCTGCACCGCTTACGACGAGTACGCGCTCAAGGCGTTCGAGGTTCACGCGGTCGACTATCTGCTCAAGCCGTTCGGGCGGGAACGCCTCGCCCAGGCGCTGCAGCGCATGCGAGCCCGCCTCCTGGCCGCGCGGGCCGCGAGCATGCCCGTGCCCACGCCCGCCCCCACGCAACTGGCCGCAGCCGCCCGTCCGCAGGGGCAATGGCTGGAGCGCCTGGTGATCAAGGACGGCGTCAACGTCCACGTGGTGGGGGTGGAAAAGGTCGATTACCTGGAGGCACAGGATGATTATGTGGCCGTGCACACCGAGGGGCACTCGTGGCTCAAGCACCAGACGCTTGCTGAGCTGGCCGAACAGCTGGACCCGCAACGGTTCGTACGGGTGCACCGCTCGTATGTGGTCCCGCTCGAGCGCATCGCGCGCCTGGAGCTGTACGCCAAGGATAGCCGTGTGGCGGTGCTGCACGATGGGCGCCAGCTGCCGGTGAGCCGCGCAGGACACGCCCGATTGCGGGAGCTCATGCAGAACTGACGCCGGAGTGCCGATACGCTATACTGTTCTCGTTCTCGGAGTCCCTGTGTGACTCCCCTTCTCTCCCGGAGGCCCTGTGTGCCTCCTGACCGGAAAGGACGCGTCATGAACGCATCCATGTCTGATCCATTCTCCGCCCGCCAGACGCTCGATACCCCCGTCGGCACCGTCCACTACTACTCGCTCGCGGCGCTCGCCACGCAGCTGGGTGTGGACCTCGCGAAGCTCCCGTTCAGCATCCGCGTGCTCCTTGAATCCGCGTTGCGTAACTGTGACGGATACCAGGTCACCCAGGACGACGTGAAGCGCTTGGCCGCGTGGCAACCCAACCCCACGGAGATCGTGGAGCTGCCATTCAAGCCCGCGCGCGTCATCCTCCAGGATTTCACCGGTGTACCCTGCGTGGTGGATCTTGCGGCGATGCGCGATGCGGTCCAGCGCATGGGCGCCGACCCCAGCCGCATCAACCCACTCGTGCAGGTTGATCTGGTGATCGACCATTCCGTGCAGGTCGACCTGTTCGGAACGGCCGCGGCGCTCGAGGGCAACGCCGAGATCGAGTTCGCGCGTAATAAAGAACGCTACGAATTCCTGCGCTGGGGCCAGAAGTCGTTCTCCAACTTCCGGGTCGTGCCGCCGGCCACTGGCATCGTGCATCAGGTGAACCTCGAGTTCCTCGCCCGCGCCGTTCTCACGCAGCGCCAAGGCGACGCCACGGTGGCATTCCCCGACACGCTCGTCGGCACCGACTCGCACACCACCATGATCAATGGTCTGGGTGTGGTGGGTTGGGGGGTGGGCGGTATCGAGGCCGAGGCGGTCATGCTCGGACAGCCGCTGTACCTGGTGACGCCGCAGGTCGTGGGTTTCAAGCTCACGGGTTGCTTGCGCGACGGCGTGACGGCGACCGACCTGGTGCTCACCGTCACGCAGATGCTGCGCAAGAAGGGTGTGGTCGACAAGTTCGTGGAGTTCTATGGACCGGGACTGTCGGCCATGTCGCTGCCGGACCGAGCGACCATCGCGAACATGGCGCCGGACTACGGCGCCACGATCGGTTTCTTCCCGGTCGATGCCGAGACGCTGCGTTTCCTCGATCGCACCGGTC
>JBDSKE010000049.1:0-11484 GCA_039917105.1 Candidatus Eiseniibacteriota bacterium
TCGCAGGTGATGCGCGGCACGTCCAAGGCCTCGAAACCAAGCATGGCAACGGTGCCATCGTGCTCGTCCAGCAGGACATGGTCTGCCCGAATGCCCAAGTGGCCACCCACGGCCGGTTGCCCACCATGTGAGTCGAGCAGGAAGGCAACGAGATGCGTGGCCACGACGCCCGCTCACTCCTTCGAAGGTTTGGAACCGCTGTCCGAACCAGGGCCAGCGGCGCCGCCCGTCCCGCCCGCTCCGCCCGTACCGCCCGTGCCGGCGGCACCGCCCTTCTCGCCCGCGCTGCCTGTACCCTTCTCCTGCTTCGCGCCCGCCTTATAAGACGAGCTGCGGTAATCGGTCTGGTAGAACCCTGACCCCTTGAAGAGCAATCCCGCGCCCCCGCCGGGGACACGCTTGGAGATCCCGTCGCATTCCGGGCAATGCTTCGCAGTGTCGTCCTTCATACTGTGGAACAGCTCGAAGCGATGTCCATTCGGGCATTCATAATCATAAGTCGGCATGGCTCTCCTCGAGTCGCGGCGCCTCAGTATGCCGCAGTGGTCGCGCCAGCGCCCATGACGCACGCGATGGTCGCCGTATCCACAACCTCTTCAGTCGTGCATCCTCGCGACAAGTCGTTGGCTTGGCGACGCAGCCCTTGCAGCATGGGGCCGATCGCTGCAGCGCCGGCCGTCCGCTGCACGAGCTTGTAGCCGATGTTGCCTGCGTCCAGGTTGGGGAACACGAGCACGTTGGCATATCCCGCAACTACCGAATCGGGGCACTTGCGTTGGCCCACGTCGGGAACGAGGGCGGCATCGGGCTGCATCTCGCCATCGATATGCAGGTCCGGACGCCGCTCTCTCGCGAGTCGCGTGGCTTCGCGCATTTTGTCGACCGCGGCATGCTTCGCGCTGCCGCGGGTCGAGAACGACAACATCGCGACATGCGGAACTTCCTGCGTGAGTCTGTGGTGGTGGTCGGCGGCGAGGCAGGCGATCTCCGCGAGTTGCTCGGGGTCGGGATCCGGAAGCACGGCGCAATCGGCGAATGTCAGGACGCGTTCTTGCGCCCCGGCCAAGGGCGAACCCTGTGGCAATACCATCAAGAAGAAGCTCGACACGCTCTTCACACCCGGCGCCATCCCGATGAGCCACAGCGCCGGACGCAGCACCTCCGCCGTGGTGCGCACTGCTCCCGCCACATAGCAATCGGCCAGCCCGTCGCGTACGCGCCACGCCGCCTGGTACACCGGATCGCAAGCGCAGCGGTCAAGCTCTGCGCCAAGCAATCGGTCCCCGCGCGCTGTGACGAGTGCTGCACGCGTGCGCGCAATGCTGTCCGGGTCCGCCGCATCCAAGAGCGTGACTGAGCCCAACTGGATATCCGAGCGACGCGCAGTTGCGCGCGCCATTTCCGGATCGCCGATCAACGCCACTTCGGCATACTTCTCTCGAGCCAGTTTCGCCGCTGCACGCACGATGCGTTCATCGCCTGGTTCGGCCAACAACAGCCGACGCGGTCGGGCCAGCGCCACCCGGCGCACCCGCTCCATGAGTCCCTGCCGCATCACTTCTTCCCACGGGGCGCTCTGCGGCGCAGCGCGAGGCGCGCGGCACGACGCGGCTCGGCGAAGCGCTCCAGCAGCGCCGCCTCCACCACGGCCGGTACCAAGCCACGGATGCGCCCACCGTGCCGGGCGACTTCCTTCACGAGCGTTGAGTTGAGGTAGGTGTATTCTTGGCTCGGCATCAGGAATGCGATCTCCAGGCCGGGCTTCAAACGCCGGTTCATCAGCGCCATCTGGAACTCGAACTCGAAGTCACTGACCGCGCGCAATCCTCGGATGATGACCTGCGCTCCGACTTGCTCCGCGCAGTCCACGACCAGTCCGCCAAAGTGCATCACGCTCACTCCGCGCAACCCATGCAACGATCGCTCGATCAAGTCGACGCGTTCCTCGGGAGTGAACAATCCCTCTTTGGCCGGGTTCACCGCGATCGCGACCACCACTCGGTCGAACACCGCCGCCGCGCGGCGCGTCAGATCCAGATGCCCGTTGGTGAACGGATCAAAACTGCCGGGGAATAATGCGACGCGTTGGCTCATATCTGGCTGGTCTCCTGTGGCGGGAGCGTCCGGTCCCCGGCCTCGAACAGGTCCACGACAGTCTCGCCGTAACGGCGCTCGCGCACCCGCGTGAGCATCCCGGCGCAATCCTCGACCACGTCCTTCTGGTGACGCTCCAATACCACCCGAGTGCCCGGACGCAGAACCCCGGGACACCCCAAACCCTCCAGTACCGACCGGGCCTGCGCGCCGCCGTAGGGAGGGTCCGCCAGAATCAAGTCCGCGCTCGCCAAGATTCCGGCCAACCGCTTCAAGCCCTGTGGCAACGTAAGCGGCCAAGTCTTTGTGCGGGAACGAATACCCAATGCGCCCAAATTCTCCTCAAGAACGGTACGGGCCATTCGGTCGGAATCCACGAAGTGCACCTCGCGAGCCCCGCGCGAGAGCGCCTCGATTCCCATCGCACCGCTGCCCGCGAACAAATCCACGACCGATAGATCACTGAGGTCGCCCAAGGACATGAAAAGTGCTTCACGCACCCGGTCAGAGGTCGGGCGCGTGTTGCGGCCGCGTGGTGCTTGCAGACGGCGGCCCCCGAACTCCCCGGCGATCACACGCATGAACTTGTACCGCAGGATGCCGGGGGGCAACCAAGGTGTCAATGCCACCACCCGAGGGAACCACGCGGCATCGAAGGTCTCCCAGAGTGCCGAGGAGCGCACCTCAGGGCATATCGACCAGGACATAGCCGGGCGGCGTGGCCAGATGGAATGCCGCCTCGCCGCGCACACGAGTGAACCGCCAGCCCGTCAGCCGATAGGCGGCGTGGCCGCCCGAGCCGTCGGGCAGTTCAAGGCGAGCCGGCATTCCCTTTCGATCCAGCCAGACGTCGGCGCTGTCCGCGGGTCCCAGCGTATTCACCAGTCGAAAGCCACCGCGAGGGAGCCGCCGCTCGCGCACCCCGGCGCCATCGCCCAGCAGGACCCGCCACCATTGCAGGGCGGCCACTGCGTGCCGCGAGCGCAACTGCACCACCTGCTTCATGGATGGCTGCAGCCATTCCCCGCCATCCCGGCGCAGCGTGATTCGCTCGCCCGTCGCTGGGACATCCAGACGCGCGCGGTCGGGTGGTTCCACCGCGAGCGTGGCCTGCACATCGCGTGGCGCCCCCCCGGGCCCAGACGCCACCGAGTAACGGAGCGTCGCCTGGGCGTGACCTTGTCGAGCGAGCGCCCGCAGCAGCGCGCGCGAGGCCTCGAGCGGCGCCGCCTTGGCCGGCAGGGCGAATATCAGGCCCAGCCAGACAACCGTCCACATCCTCATGGCCGATCCTCCCTTCGTGCGCTCAGCCGCGCCCGAACCGATGGCCAATCCAACCGCTCGGCATCCGCGGGCACCCGCAGCTCGAACCAGCTCTCGTTGAGCCGCTGCACCGCTCGCAACGATTGGAGTTCGGTGCGTAAACGGAACCATCCATTGGCATCGGCGATCTCGATCCGCACCGGCCACTCGATCCCCCCTACGTTGCGCCAGCCCGAGTAACGCACCCATACCACCCGCCCTTCCCGTTCGATGCGCAGCTGACTCGGGCGGCTCGCGCCATCCACCTCCAGCGACAACGAATCCCCACCCTCGCGCCAGCCCATCCGCACGTCCGAGCTCTCGGCGATCGCACCGCGCCAAGCGGATTCGGGAGGATCCCACGATGCAGCCAGTGCCGTGAACAAGATTGCCAAGGGTCGTGGTCGGCGCAATGAATCCGCCAGCCCCCCGAGCTCGAGCACCGCATGCTCGGTGGGCAACCACACCCGCACGCTGTCACGCTCGGCCAAAAGGTCGAACGCGGTCCCCAGCATCCACGTGCCGCGCAATCGAGCCCGGTCCGGTGCAGCCAGGCCGGTGCTCACGATCAATCCCGGCAGCCGTCCGATCGCACGACCTTCGATTCGCAGGACCATGTCTGCCTCGGCCGCTGCCAGATGCCCGGCCCGTCGCGCGCGCTCGATCCGGTACCTGGCCGCGAATGTGGTGAGATCGCCCGGAGTGGGCGGGGGCGCGCAGGACGCCAGCCACAACGTCGCCACTGCGGCGCCGAACAGGGCGCGCCGCCCCCTGCTCACGCGTTCGCCGCCAATGCGCTTGCGATGGCGTCGGCCACCTGTTCGGGAGTGCTGTCACCGGTCTGGATCCGAATATGTGCCGCTTCGGCGTACATCGAGCGACGCTGGTTCAATAGTTCGGTCAACCGCTCCTGCGGACTACCTCCGGCGAGCAGCGGGCGGAGTTTCCCCGCATGGGGGGATTGCGCAAGCACTCGTCGCGCGGCCTCGGCAGGCGGCACTTCGAGCCAGACGACGCGGCACCGCTCGCGCAAGGCAGCGCGGCGCAACGGATCAAGCACGATGCCCCCGCCGCAGGCGATCACCTGGACGCACGACAACAGGACCTCTTCAAGCATCTGTCCTTCGCGCTCACGGAACCAGGCTTCGCCTGCGCGTTCGAACAACTCAGCCACGCTGCAGCCCTCGACCGCCTCGATCATCGCGTCCAGGTCGGCGACCGAGGTGCCCAGACGCTCTCCCAGTGCGCGCGCCACCGCGCTCTTGCCTGCACCCATGATTCCAACGAGGGCGATGGGCCTGTCGTCCGCACTCTTCATGGCTCCAGCTTAGCGCGGCGCGCCTTGAGCGCCAACCTCTGTCGGTGTCGCGGCCGGCTGACCAGGCAATAGACGACGGCCGCCGGTTCCCGAAGGAACCGGCGGCCGTTGACGCATCCTTGCGTCCGTGGAATCAGTTCTGTGCGACCGACGTAACAATGCGCGGCGTCACGAAGATGATCAGCTCGCGGTTCTGCTTCACACTGCTGGTCGAGCTGAACAACATCCCGATCAGCGGGATGTCCTTCAGGAACGGCACTCCGCGGTGCACGGTCGACTCGTTGGTGCGGATGAGGCCACCGATCACCGCGGTCTGGCCATCGTCCACCATCACGCGCGTATCGGCTTCGCTCGTGTTGATGATGATGCCGCCCTGCACAGTGGACTGGGTCGAGAGATCCGACACCTCCGGGTGCAGGTCCATGATGATCTTCTTCTCGCTGGTCAGGTGCGGCGTGACCTTGAGCTGGATACCGATCGTCTGCAGCTGCGAAACCGGGTTGCCGGCCACGTCCTGTACGATGAGCGGAATCTTCTGACCGACGACGATCTTGGCTTCACGATTGTCGACCGTCGTGATGCGTGGGTTCGAGATGATGTTGGCCTTGCGATTCTCAGCCAACGCCTGCAACTGCGCCTCGAGGTCGCCCCACTTCTCGAAGAAACCAACGCTGATCTGGCCAGCGGCATTCGCGATACCCGTGTTCACCTGGCTGCCCAGGATTTCACGTCCCGACGGGCTCCGCGCCGGACTCAGCTGGATCGGCTCGCCCGCCTGGTCCACCACGAACTCCGACTTCCCGGTGCCGTGATTCCACTCGATCCCCAGGCTGTTGAGCGCCGAGGCGTCCACATCGACGAGCTTGGCAGTGATCTCGATCTGCGGGGTGGCCGAGTCCAGATCCGTCGCCATCTTGGAAACCAGGTCCAGGTTGCTGGGCAGGTCCGTGATGACGAGCGAGTTGGTACGCTTCTCCACTTGGATGCTGCCCCGCTTGGACAGCGCCGGGGTGAGCGGCGCACCCATTTCGGCGGCGTTCGCGTAGTTCAGCTTCACGATCCGCGTCTCCAGAGGCACCAACTCGAGCGTGCGAGCATTGGCGGATTCACGCTCCACCTTCTCGGTGTTGAGCTTCGAGGCTTCGTCCACGCGAATCACCGAACCGTCCTCGACATAATCAAAGCCATTCGAGCGCAGAACCGCCTTCAAGGCATCCTGCCAGGCAACATTGCGCAGGTTCACCTTCACCGCACCCCTGACGCTGCTGCCCGGAACGATGTTGCGGCCGCTGAACTCGGCGATGGCGCGCAGCACGGTACGGATGTCCGCACCCTCGACGTCGAGACTGAACGAACCAGAACCGGTCCGCACCAACCCGACGGTCGAGCTGGCGCTCGACTGCTGAGCCACTACAGGCCCCACGATCGCGGCCATCAGGACGCCGGCTGCGAGGAGGATGCCAAGACCTGCCTTCTTAGCGAGCATTCTGATCTCCCTTGCGGATCAGTGGGATCACCACCGACTGAGTCTGACCATCGGCCGTCAGGCTGAAGACAACGGCATCGCGCTTCAGTGCTGTCACGTATCCGTTCTGTACCTTGTCGCCCCTGCGCAGCACCAGACTGTTGCCACGCACATCCTCGACCAGTGCAAACTGGTCCGTGGAACCCCAGACGATACCCACCACCTTGATGCCACCCGGATCCGGCGGTGCGTCCCCGCCCACGTCGACGCCCACGAACTCGCCACCGATGAGCGACTGGAAGGGATCCCTCCGCCCCAAGGCGTTGTACTGGTAGGTGAGGTGGTCGTCCAGATGAGCCATCTGCGAAAGGGGCTGTGTCCTCGACGGGCCCACCGAGGTGACCATCGGAGCGCTCACACCCTGGGACGACGCCAACTTCGCGGGGGTCGAACCAGGCGACAGTGTCTCGGTATTCCCACTTGCTGCGGCCTGAACCGGCGCACCGGCCGCCGGGGCCGACTGCTCGGACTTGATGACCGTGACCGTCTCGCTCGTATGGGTCGACTTCGAACGCGTCAGGTAGACGCCACCCAGGACCGCGACCGCAACCAAGACGGCCACGCCCCCGACCACCCGTTGGACGCCCGGTTCCTTGAGCTTATCCGGGAGGTTCGCGATGAAATCAGGACTTCCGGCCATGATTGTCTCCCTTCTTGGCGTCGGCGACAGGCGCGACCGGAGTCGTGTTCAGGCTGAAGGCCGACGCGGTGAAATCCGCCGTCGTCGTGCCATCGCCAACCTTGGTGTTCGTCTGCAGACGCAGATTCGAAACGGTGACGATGCGACGCAGGTTCGCCAGTTCCGCGAGGAACGAACCAACCTGGTGATAGCCACCCTGAACCTGGATATTGATCGGAAGCTCGGTGTGATATTCCTGAGGACGCTGACCATTGGGCTTGAACATCACGAAACGCACGCCCGTCTGCTGACCCGCGAGCGTGATGCGACGCAACAGCGCCGACAGCTGCCGATCGGTTGGGAGCAACTCAGAAGCCAACTCCCAGCGCTGGTGCAGCTGGCCGTATTCCGCCTCGAACCGCGGCAGGTCTGCGACCGACGCACGTGCCCGTGCAAGTTCCGTCGCCTTTTTCTCATAGTCTGCGCGCAGTGTCGCCGTCTTCTCGTTGTTGTTCGCGAAGCCGAATGGCACCAAGTGTGTGAAGAAATAGATCCCGAGTGCGCCGCCGGCAAGCAGCCCCGCGAGCATCAGCTTCTGGAAGGCCGCGCTCTTCAAATCGATGTTGGCCATCTTCGCATCCTCCCTAGTTGGCGGTTGCGTCCGGCGTCACCTTGCAGGTGAGGCGGAACTTGACGACGTCTTTATCGGTGACCGCGCCGCGCTCAGCGACTTCCAGTTCCACATTGGCGAACATGGACGAACGCTCGAGTCGCGACATGAAGTCAGAAACGACGAGATTCGAATAGGTGACCCCCTCCAAGCTGAGGGAAGACCCCGCATCCTGCGTGGATCCCGTCAGCCAGAGGTGGTCAGGGACACACTTGGCGAGCTCATCCATGAGCTTGACGCTCTGCGTGCGGCCCAGTTCCAGGCGGTCGATGATGCCCATTCGCAGGTCCAACTCCGCACGTTCCTGTGCAAGCTGGTTCACGCGTGCGATCTGCGGTGCGAGCGCGCGCGACTCGGAGTCCACCTGTTGGATGGATGATTCGAGGCTCGAGATACGCGACCGCTGCGAGAGAGTCGTGCCCGCGATGACCACGGCCGCAAGGCCGAGGACCGCCGCCGGCAACACCATGTCGCCCACCTTGAGATTCAAGGAGATCGACTTGCGCTGGTTCTTCTCCTCGCGCGGCAGGAGATTGACGCGGATCATTTCTTATCCCCCTGTCGGCGAAGCGCCAGTCCGATGCCGACCGTGAGAAGCGGCGCCACCTTCATCACGTCCTGACCCGCGAACAAGGCCGGGTCGTACGAGATCCGCTGCAACGGATTGACCAATTCGGTCGGCACGTTGAAGCGGCGATTGAGGAACTCCGGAACACCCGGCGTCAGCGCGCTGCCGCCGCACAGCATGATCCGACTGATCTGGCCGGCTTCACCGGCCGTGCGCAGGTAGGCCTGCGCGCGCTCCAGCGCAGTCGCAATGCCTTCGCAAGCCTGCTCGATGACGGGCGCAACCTCGAGGCCGGTGCCGGACTCGCCCCGCACCGCTGCGGCAGCTTCGGCCTGGCTGAGATTGAACTTGCGCTGGGCGGCCTCGGTGAACGTGTTCCCGCCCACCTGCAGATCCTTCGTGAAGTACGGCACGCCGGATTGGATGATGTTGATATTGGTCATCTCGGATCCGACATTCAGGATCGCGATGACCTCCTCAGGCGAGAAGTCGTAGTTGGCCTCGATGGCGTTCTGGGCTGCGAACGAGTCCACATCCACGATGTTCGGCGAAAGGCCGGCTTCGCGGATCAGGTCGCTGAAGGACATGACCATGTCCTTCTTGGCGGCCACCAGCAGCACCTGCATCTGCTTGGGGTCGTTCGGAGCCGCGCCCAGGATCTCGAAGTCAAGCGACACGTCGTTGATGTCATACGGGACGTGCTGCTCGGCCTCCCAATAGATGGCCTGCTGTGCGTCCTCCGCGGACAGCTTGTTCATCGTGATCTTCTTCACGATGACTGCTCGTCCACTGACGGCCGCCACGACGCCGCGCGACTTGATGCCGCGCGATTCGAGCAGGTTGGAGATCGCGTCCGTCACCAACTGGCGATCCATGATCTCGCCATCCACGATGGCTTCCGCCAGCGGCTGGGAAATCCCCCAGTTGGTGAGCTTGTGGTTCTTGCCGGACTGGGATTCGAGCTCCACGACCTTGACGCTGTGGCTCCCGATGTCCAGCCCCACGAGAGATTGCTTCTTGCCGAAGAGCATAGGTTCACTCCCTGAATGCGGTGCGGGTCTCTGGCGGTCTGCTCATGGGTGCTGACGCATCCGTCCACGACCAGGAGCATGTGCGAGCCTTCGCCACGCTCTGACTCCTGCCGGAATGTGAATCGGCCATTCGCGGAAGAACCTGAAGTGCGTTCTTCACGAGGCCATGCAACCTGCCCCCCGGCTGCCTGGGGAAGGTCTTGGGGAAGTCACTGGCCGTGACCAAGAATCACAATCGGGGTCGACAGCTTTTGGACAGCCAATTCCTTTCGGCCCGTGACAATGGCCGCATGGATGCGCTTCATTTCCTTGTCGGCGATCTCGCGCAGGTAGGCGTTATCCGACGTCTCCTTGACTTGGGACCAGAGGGCGTAGGAGACGCTCAGGTCCCCGGCGTGTTGGCGGCAGTACGCGGCGAATCGCCGGCCCACGGCGTAACCACCCGGCAACCGGGCCGAACGCTCGAAATACTCGGCGGCCCGTTCCAGGTCGCGGCCGCCAGGCTTGACGTAGTACAGGAACGCCAGCTCGAGGACGAGATAGGGGTCGGCGGGGTTGTTCTCCACGCCCTTGAGTAACAGCCTCTCGGCCGCTGGGAAGTTCGAGCCCTCCTGCGCCAAGGAGAACGCCCCGAATACGTACGGACTGCGGAAATGCGGGGCGAGTGACGTGAGGATATCGAAGACATGCTCGAGATGATAGAAACGGTTGTCCGTCACCCGATGGGCGCCGTAGTACTGCACCGCGCGCAACCAGGCGAGGTCGGCAGCCGATTCGCGATGCCCGAACGTCACCCGCTCGAGATGTTCCCCCGAAGGGTAGTAGGCCAGCTCCTCGAACGATGAAGGCCGTGGAAGTGCCCGAGCGCTCCACGCGGCGACCTGGAACATACCCGCGCCGAACGCGAACGCGACCACCCATGACACCACCATGCGCAGCCGGACCGCGCGCAGCGCGGGCGCTGCGGACATGGCCGGAGCTAGGCTCACTTGAAATCCCGCGACTCGAATGCAGCCGCACCCAGCGCCAGCACGCACCCGCAATAAAGCGCCGCGTAGGCCGTGGCAACCCCCAGATGCAGCATCGACGTGGGTTCACCGCCGGAGGCGAGTGTCCGCATGTTGAACAGGCTCAGGTTGGGCAGCAGGTTCGCCACCACCTCCAGCATCACCCGCAATGTCCCGGGCGCCTTCGCCGCGAACAACCTGAGGTCATCGCTCCACTGGCCGGCGAGAAAAAATCCGAGCGTGTAGAGCGAGGACAGCACGGGGGTCGAGAGCGCCGAGAACATCACCGCGAGCGAGGTCACGACCGAGAGCTCGAGGCCAGCCAGACACACCGCCTGCGCGATGGCGGCTCCATACGCCGCGTGGCCCATCACCACAAGCATCAACCAGAGCGCCATCCCCAAAAGCGCCGAGACTGCCCAGAGCGCACCCGAGAGTCCCAGCCACTTGCCAATCAGATAAATGGGGCGCGGCAGCGGCCGCGACAGCAAGTTGAAGATAGTGCGGCGCTCGATCTCCTTGGCCACCAGATTCGTACCGACCATGAGCACCACGAGCAGGCCCAGCATGCTGATGGCCGAGAGCCCGAGGTCGACCGTGAGGCGCAGGCCCTCGCCCATGGCCAAGGGCTTGGCGAGTTGGATGAGCGCCAACAACACGAGGCCGCCAGCCACTACTGCGGCCAGGACGCGATCGCGGATCGCTTCGCGGAACGTATTGTGCGCAATCAGCAGAGCAGTCATGCGGACCTCCGGGCCGGAATCGCCGGCGTGGCATGGATGGCGGCCTTTTCGGCTGCAGCCATGAATAACTGCTCCAAGGTGCTGCGTTGGGGGGTCACCGCGCGCACTTCGCAGCGGTGCTGCACCAAGAACGCCAAGAGCGCCTGCAGCCGTGCGGCATCGATCAGGATGAACACCGTTTCGCCGCCCCGGTGTTCACGCGTCAACACGCCCGTGAACTCGTTGGGCAGTTCCAGCAGCGGCGAGCCCACGACGCGCACTTCGACACGGCCATCCTGTCCGTCTACTAACTCCCCCACCGTCGCGACGCGTTCCAGGCGTCCCTGCAACAGGATTGCCACGCGATCGCAGAGCAGCTCGACATCAGGCAGGATGTGCGAGGAGAACAACACCGTGGCGCCGCGCTCGCGTTGTTCCAGGATCAAGTCCCGCACGTCGCGGCGACCGAACGGATCGAGTCCGCTCATGGGCTCGTCGAGGATGACCAACTCAGGGCCATGGACGAGTGCAGCGGCCAGTCCGAGGCGTTGCAACATCCCCTTGGAGTACTTCCGCAGCACCAGCCTCTCACGGTCGCCCAACCCCACGCGGCCGAGCCAGCGCTTCG
>JBDSKE010000050.1:0-3312 GCA_039917105.1 Candidatus Eiseniibacteriota bacterium
GTGCCGCTTGGTAGTCCGCGCTCTCCAAGCGCGCAATGGTCTCGCCCGACTTCACCCGTGAGCCCTCGGTGATACCGATCCATGCCAGACGCCCCAGGATCTTCGAGGACACCGAGGCCTTCGTGCGCGCCACCACATAGCCGTTCGCGCTGATCCCGGCACGGCTCGCCATCCCACCACCGGTCGCCTCGGCCAGCCCGATACGAACCTCGATAGTGCGGGGCAGGAACCTTGCCCAAGCGAAACCGGCCAACGCCACGACCGCGATAACCCCGATGACCAGTTGCACCCGACCACGACTGCCCGGCCGGGGTGGGGGGGCCGAGCGGTCGATACGCAGCGCGGAGAGGTCGGTGGAGTCGTTCAGTTCGGGGCTCAAGGCGCTCACGGGATCAGGGGCATCATCAAAGGAGTGGGATGCCGCCCATATTCTGGCTCAGCATGCCAAGGGTCAAGCCCGAGGAGGGTTCGGACCCGGCGGGGGCGAGGTGGAATGTCGCGCCACGGCTTCTTGCCAGTCTCGGCGCCCCGCCCGTAGACTCCGCTGGCTTGCTGGAGAATCTGGGAGCGGCTGCACGCCGTCCCGTTCCGCCCCTTTCGGAGGTCCAATCATGCCGTTCGTCATCGCCGAACCCTGTATCGGGGTGAAGGACAAGTCCTGCGTCGAGGTCTGTCCCGTCAACTGCATCTATGAAGGCGGGGACCAGTTCTACATCCACCCGGATGAGTGCATCGATTGCCAAGCGTGCGAAGCTGCGTGCCCAGTCCAGGCGATCTTCCCGGACAATGGCGTCCCCGAGAAGTGGGCGGACTTCACCGATAAGAACCGCAAGTTCTTCGACAAGTAGCCCGCCCCCTTCTTGCATACCGAGCAAGCTCAGGAGATCGGACCATGACCGTGGACGCGCTCCCCACGCGCGAGCAGGCGCTCGCGCTGGTGCATGACTGGATCGCGAACGAGAACCTGCGCAAGCACTGCTACGCGGTCGAAGTCGCGATGCGAGCCTATGCGCGCGAGTATGGTGAAGACGAGGAGCGCTGGGGCCTGACCGGCTTGGTCCACGATTTTGATTGGGAGCGGCACCCAGATGCGCAGCGCCATCCCGTGGCGGGCGTGGAACATCTCCGGGCCTTGGGCTGGCCCGAGGATATCTGCCGGGCGGTTCTGGGCCATGCGTCCTATAGTGGCGTGGCACGCGACTCGCGCATGGCGAAGACTCTGTTCGCCTGTGATGAGTTGTGTGGGTTCTTGGTGGCATGCGCCCTGGTGGTGCCGTCCCGTAGCCTGCTCGATGTGGAGGTGGCCTCGGTGCGCAAGAAGCTCAAGAATCCGGGATTCGCCCGGAACGTGAACCGAGAGGACATCGTGAACGGAGCCGCTGAACTGGGTGTCGATCTCGACACACACATCGCGTTCGTACGGGATGCCATGCGCACGATCCGCGCCGAGCTCGGACTGTGAGCGCCCTGGATCACAGCGCTCACGTGGGACTGCTCGAGGCGCAGCACGAGGCGGCGGCCACATGAGTCCTTCGCGCGGCAAGTCGGTCTCGAACGCGACTCCTGCCCAGCAGGATGCCGCCATCGCTGCCATGATCGCGGGTCGCTCGGCGCGCGTGGTGGCGTGGGTGAGCGAGTTGCGCGCCTTGGTGCGGCGCGCAGCGCCCGGCGCGAGCGAGCGCGGCATTCCGGGTTGGCGCATCGTGGCGTACGAGGCGCCGCGCATTTTCGCGTATCTGGTGCCCTTGGCCGACTCGGTGGCGCTCGGTTTCAACCGAGGCTCCGAACTCGCGGACTCCGACGGGGTGCTCGAGCGCGTCGGCAAAGCCTCGGGTGCGAGGCGCTATGTGATCCGCGCCGAGGGCGACTGGAAGCCGCGGGTCATCGAACGATTCGTGCATGAGGCTTACGTGCTCGAACAGGCGACCCCGGTGCCGCCCAAACCCGTCAAGAAACCGCGCCGGCGCTGAAGCACATAAGGCGGGACGCGTGAGCGAAGCGAAGGGACCCGGGGCACGGCTACTCGCCAATTGGCGGAATGCCCGCCGCCTTCCGTTCGGGGATGCGCTGTTCACGATGGCATTGGGACGCATGGTGCCTTACACCGCGACGATCGCCCCGCGCGTGCTCGAGCTGCAGCCGGGTCTGGCGCGGGTCGCCATGTCGGATCGCCATGGCGTTCGCAATCATCTGGATTCGGTGCACGCGATCGCGCTCGCCAACCTGGGTGAGTTCACCAGCGGCGTTGCCATGATCACGGCATTGCCCCCTGACGTGCGCAGCATCGTCACGGGGCTGTCGATCGAATACCTGAAGAAAGCGCGCGGAACACTCGTGGCCGAGGCACGCGTCAGCGTTCCCCCCGTGACCGGCGATGTCGAACACCTCGTGCACGCCGAGATCCGAGATACCGCCCAGGATGTGGTGGCGCGCATCGAGGTGCGCTGGCGACTGAGTCCGCGCGAAGCATGAGCGGTCCCCTCGAGACGGCGCTCACGCGCCACGCGGGCGTCGAGACTCCACTCATCGGCGGCCCCATGTATCCGTGCAGCAATCCCGAACTGGTGGCGGCCGTCAGTGAGGCGGGCGGTCTGGGCATCCTGCAACCGCTCACGCTCACGTTCGTCCACGGGCTTGGTTTCCGTGAGGGACTGCGGCGGATCCGCGCGCTCACGAGCCGGCCCATCGGCATGAATGCCCTCATCGAGAAAAGCTCTCCCGCGTACCTTCAGCGCATGCGTCGCTGGGTCGAGGAGGCGCTCGAGGACGGCGTGCGATTCTTCGTCACATCGCTCGGCGACCCGCGCTGGGTGGTCGAGCGGGCGCATGCCGTGGGGGGCGTGGTCTACCACGATGTGACTGAGGCCAAGTGGGCGAGAAAGGCTGCCGATGGCGGGGCCGACGGGTTGATCGCAGTGAATCGTCGCGCGGGTGGGCACGCCGGGCCGCGCTCGGCGGAGGCGCTGCTCGAGGAGTTACAACCGTTCGGGCTGCCGGTCGTGTGCGCGGGTGGCGTGGGCGATGCCGCGGGGTTCGTCGCGGCCCTGCGCATGGGCTATGTGGGGGTGCAGTGCGGCACGCGCTTCATCGCCACCCCCGAATGTGATGCGAGCGGGGCGTACAAGCAGGCCATCGTCCACGCGCGCGAGGAGGATGTGGTGCTGTCGGAGCGCATCACGGGCGTGCCAGTGTCGGTGCTGCACACTCCCACCATCCGACGCATGGGCCTGCATGCGAACGCGTTCGAGCGGTGGATGCTGCGCGGACGACGCACGAAGCATTGGATGCGCACGTTCTATGTGATGCGCTCGG
>JBDSKE010000051.1:0-8939 GCA_039917105.1 Candidatus Eiseniibacteriota bacterium
CGAGGCGCAGATGAGCGCGGCGGTCCGACTGGATCGCGAGGATTCGCAGATGCTCGAGGCGATCCAGCGCGGCGCATTCAGCTTCTTCCTGCACGAGACGAACCGCACCAACGGATTGGTGCGTGACAAGACGCGTCCCGACTGGCCCGCAAGCATCGCGGCCGTGGGCTTGGCGCTCACCGCGTATCCTGTCGGAGTCGAGCGCGGATTCGTGACGCGCGCCGAGGCCGTGACGCGCACGCTCACCACGCTGCGCTTCTTCTGGCAGAGCAAGCAGGGTCCCGAACCGGACGCCACGGGCTACAAGGGGTTCTACTACCACTTCCTCGACATGCAGACCGGCGCGCGCGCCTGGCAATGCGAGCTGTCGACCGTCGACTCGGCCCTCCTGGTGGGTGGCATGTTGACGGCCGCGGCGTACTTCGCCGGAGACGCGCCGGCCGAGCGTGAGATCCGGGATCTCGCCAATCGGCTTTACGCACGCGTCGACTGGCGGTGGGCGCAGGACGGCGGCGCCACGGTGACCCACGGCTGGAGGCCGGAGGAGGGCTTCCTGCCCTACCGCTGGCAAGGGTACGACGAAGCGCTGCTGCTCTACGTTCTCGGGCTCGGCTCGCCGACGCACCGTCTGTCCGCGGAGAGTTACCAGGCGTGGATGTCGACCTATCGGTGGGTGACCGTGTACGACACCCAGTTCCTTTACGCCGGGCCCCTGTTCACGCACCAACTGTCCCACGTGTGGATCGACTTTCGCGGCATTCAGGACGGTTTTATGCGCGAGCGCGGGATTGACTACTTCGAAAACAGCCGCCGAGCCACGTTTGTGCAGCAGCAGTACGGCATTCGCAATCCCCGCGGCCATGCCCGCTATGGGAAGTTCTGCTGGGGGATCACCGCGAGCGATGGACCGGGCGAGCTGATCCGCGTGGTCAATGGGGTGGAGCGGCGGTTCTTCGACTATCTCGCGCGGGGGGTTCCCAACGGTCCCGACGACGGGACGATCGCTCCGTGGGCCGTAGTCGCATCGCTGCCGTTCGCGCCGGAGATTGTGCTGCCGACGCTCAAATACTTCAATGAGCTGCACCTCTGTGACCTCCATCCGTACGGCTTCAAGGCGACGTTCAATCCGACTTACCCCGTGGCCGATGGTTCTCCGCTCGGGTGGGTATCGCCCTGGCACTTTGGCATCAACCAGGGGCCGATCGTCGTGATGATCGAGAACCACTGCTCCGGATTGGTATGGCGGCTGACACGTGAATGTCCCCCGATCGTCGCAGGGCTGCGAGCCGCCGGATTCACCGGAGCGTGGCTCTCCCGCCCGGTTCCGCAGGGAGCGTCCAGGTGACATCGCCAAATCGTCCCATGGGAGCGGTGTCCGACCTGGCGCTCCCGCACACTCGCCATTTCTCGTCCCCGCACGGCGTAGTGCCGCGGACGCAGCTGCTCTCCAATGGGCGCCACGCCGTGATGATCACCGCCGCGGGTTCGGGGTACAGCCGCTGGCAGGACCTCGCGATCACGCGGTGGCGTGAAGACGCGACTCGCGACGACACCTGGTCGTACATCCTTCTCCGCGACGTCGCAAGCGGCGAGCGCTGGTCGGCTGGGTTCGAACCGAGCCTTGTGCCGCCGGAGAGCTACAAGGTCTCCTTCTCCGAACATGTTGCGGTGTTCATCCGTCGCGACGGAACGATTACGACCCGGCTCGAGGTGGTTGTGTCTTGGGAGGATGACGCCGAAGTCCGCCAGCTGTCGCTGACGAACCACGGCCTCCGGACGCGCGACATCGAGGTCACATCACATGCGGAGATCGTGCTCGCGCCGGCCGCGGCCGACGCAGCCCACCCCGCGTTCTCGAGCCTGTTCATTCAAACCGAGGGCATTCCGGTGCGCCAGACATTGCTCGCCACGCGGCGGCGGCAGGCGCCGAATGACGCCGAGATCTGGCTCGCTCACGTGCTTGCGGTCGATGGCGAGACGATCGGCGAACTGGAGTGGGAGACCGATCGCGGGCAGTTCCTCGGGCGCGGACGCGGCATCCACGATCCCTTCGCCGTGACGGACGCCGTACATCTGTCCAATGCGGTCGGCTCAGTGCTCGACCCGATCATCACCCTCCGACGCCGGGTCCGTGTTCACCCGGGGCAGACCGTGCGCCTCGCATTTTCCACCATGGTGGCGCCTTCACGCGACGCGGTCCTCGACCTCGCGCGCAGATACGGCGACATCACGACGTTCGCGCGGATCGCCACGGTTGCTGGCACGCGGGCCCATGAACAACTGCTCCAGCTCGGCATCGCGCCGGAGGACGCCAGTCTGTTCCAGGAACTCAGCGGGGTCATCTTGTTCGCGAATCGGTCGCTGCGCGCTCCCGCCGACGTGCTCGCACGCCAGGTAGCGGGAGTCGAGGCGCTGTGGGCGCACAAGATCTCGGGAGACCAGCCAATCGTCCTCGTGGAGATTGACGAAGCCGACGACATCGGCATCGTACGGGAGCTGCTGCTGGGCCAAGTATACTGGCGGACGAAGCGTCTGGCAGTCGATCTCGTGATCCTGAACGCTCGCCAGCCGTCCGATGCGCAGGAGCTGCAGACCCTGCTCGAGGCCCTCGTCCAGACGAGCCAGCCGACGCAACGTCCGGACGGGTCGGAGTCGCAAGGGAATGCGTTTGCGCTCCGGGCGGACCGGGTGACGGCGGCGCAGCGCGACGTCCTGATGAGTGTGGCGCGCGCCCAGTTCTCGAGCCGGCGCGGGACCCTCGCGGAGCAGCTCGCGTGCTGCAACTGCGCGGACGACGCTACGGTCACCGCGCCGCGCCCGCATCCGACCCAAGTGACGACCGCCCCGGCGCTGGCGAAGCTGCCCCCGGCGCTCGAGTTCTTCAACGGCCTCGGCGGCTTCGACGCCGACGGGCGGGAGTATATGATCACCCTCCGCGCGGGGCAGTGGACGCCGGCGCCATGGAGCCGATCTGGAACCGCAACTACGTGGCCAGCGTCCAGGTCACCCTGGCCGAGGACTTCGGCGTCAACGGGCGCGGCGCGTTCTACGAATCGGCCGGCTGCCTGCGCGACGTGATCCAGAATCACCTCTTCCAGATCGTCGCCCTCCTGGCCATGGAGCCGCCTGCCTACCGGGGCTTCGAAGCCGTGCAGAGCGAGAAGGCGGCCGTCTTCCAGGCCATGCGGCCGCTGAGGGTCGCCGACGTGATCCGCGGTCAGTACGCGGGCTATCGCAGGGAGCCCGACGTAGATCGGAAGTCGGATGTCGAGACGTACTGTGCCGTTCGGCTCTTCATCGACTCCTGGCGGTGGGAGGGGGTGCCATGGTACCTGCGCTCCGGCAAGCTCCTGCCCGAGACGGCCGCCGAGGTGATCGTCCAGTTGAAGCCGCCGCCGCAACGGCTGTTCGCCGACTCCGCACCCGCGACCGGGCCGGATAACTACCTGCGCTTCCGGCTCTCGCCGAACTCCGCGGTCGCCCTCGCCGCCCGCGTCAAGCGTTTCGGCAAGGAGTTCATCGGCGACCTGCGGGAACTCTCCCTCGTCGATCATCAACTGGGACAGGAATCGCCCTACGAGCGGCTGTTGACCGATGCCATGGCCGGCGATGGAGCGTTGTTCGCGCGTGAGGATGCCGTCGAGGCCGCCTGGGCCGTGGTGGATCGCGTGCTCAAGCACCCGCATCCAGTCCGCAGGTACAAGCCGGGGAGTTGGGGACCGCGTGAGGCGGACGCGCTGATTGCGCGGGATGGTGGCTGGTTCAACCCGGTGCTTGTCGAGGAGACGCCATGAACGCGCCGGACGACGTCGTCGTCTTTCTGGACTGCGACAACACCCTGCTCGACAACGATCTCGTTCAGGAGGACCTGCGCGCCCACCTGGCGCGGGAGTTCGGAGTCGAGATCCGGGACCGGTACTGGGCGATCCTCGAAGCATTGCGCGCCGAGCAAGGCTACGTGGACTACCTCGGGGCGCTGCAGCGCTACCGGCTCGAAACCATGAGCGATCCCCGCATGCTGCACATGTCGTCGTATCTCGTGGACTACCCGTTTGCAGGCCGCTTGTACCCAGGCGCGCTGAACGTCATCCGGCACCTGCGGACGTGGGGGCTCACCGTGATCCTCTCCGACGGCGATGCGGTCTTCCAGCCGCTCAAGGTCGAGCGCTCCGGGTTGTGGGCGGCGGTCGAGGGGCGCGTGCTCATCTACGTCCACAAGGAGCGCATGCTCGACGCCGTCGCCGAGCGTTACCCGGCCCGGCACTACGTCATGGTGGACGACAAGCTGCGGATTCTCGCGGCGATGAAGGCTGCATGGAAGGACCGGCTGACGACGGTCTTCCCGCGCCAGGGCCACTACGCGCTCGACCCCGAGAACCTCCGCCGGTTTCCCGCCGCCGACCTCACGGTCGAACGCATCGGCGACCTGGCCGCGCTCGCCCCGCCGGCCTCGGTGATGGGAACGCCGCGGGGAGTTGTCGGCCCATGAAAGCCCCTGTCGCCTCCCGGCACCGGCCGCCCACGGCCGAGCGATCCGTCCTCGCGATCAATGCCGGTTCGTCGAGCATCCGGTTCGCGGTGTTCGGCGTAAGCGCGCGGGCGAGTCGTTTGCTCGACGGGAAGATCGACCGGATCGGGCTCGCCGGGACGACGCTCACGGCCATGAATCCGGCAGGAGGACAGCGGGTTTCGCGCCGCCTCGACGCCAAGGACCACCGCACGGCCGCGGCAATCCTGCTCGACTGGCTCGAGGAGCAGGCGATCATGGCGTCGATCGTGGCCGTGGGGCACCGCGTGGTGCACGGCATGAAGCATTCGCATCCCGAGCGCGTCACGCCGAAACTGCTCACGGCCCTTCGCCGCATCCTGCCGTACGACCCCGGGCACCTTCGGCGCGAACTCGGCCTGATCAAGGCGGTCCGCAAGCGTCATCCCCGGTTGCCCCAGGTGGCGTGCTTCGACACCGCGTTTCACCGCGACATGCCCCGGGTCGCAAAGCTGGTCCCGATTCCAAGCCGCTACGCGGCCAAGGGCGTCGAGCGCTACGGATTCCACGGGCTGTCCTACTCGTTCCTTCTCGAAGAGCTGGCGCGGTTTGGCGATTCCGCAGCGACCACGGGCCGCGTGATCCTCGCTCACCTCGGGAACGGCGCGAGCATGGCCGCGGTTCGCGACGGCAGGAGCATCGACACCAGCATGGGATTCACGCCGGCCTCGGGGCTGGTCATGGGCACGCGCTCGGGGGACCTCGACCCCGGGCTGGTGTCCTACCTTTCGCGCACCGAGCGAATGAGCGCGGCGCGGTTCCAGCGCATGGTGAACCACGAATCCGGGCTGCTCGGGGTCTCGGGGACCAGTTCCGACCTGCGCGACCTGTGCGCGCGCGAAGCCACTGATGCCCGCGCGGCCGAAGCGGTGGCACTGTTCTGCTACCAGGCGAAGAAGTGGATCGGCGCCTACGCCGCCGCGCTCGGCGGACTCGACACGCTGGTCTTCGCCGGCGGTATCGGCGAAAACGCGCCCGGAATACGGGAACGGATCTGCGACGGCCTTGCGTTTCTGGGGATCGCGCTCGACCGCAGGCGCAACGCGACCAACGCGCCGCTGATCTCGTCGAGTTCCGGTCGCGTCGCGGTGCGCGTTATCCGGACCGACGAGGAACTGATGATCGCGCGGTCGGTTCGCCACGTCCTTCACCTCGAGCCCCTCGGGAGATCTGGAACATGAGTACCGGCACACTGAACACCCGCACGCTGGCTCCGGAGATGCTGCGGAAGATGGATGCCTATTGGCGTGCTGCAAACTACCTCGCGGTTGGCCAGATCTACCTCTACGACAACCCGCTCCTGAAGCGACCCCTGGCGCTCGCGGACGTGAAGCACATGCTGCTCGGGCACTGGGGCACGACGCCCGGGCAGAACTTCATCTACGTGCACCTCAATCGCGTGATCAAGAAGTACGACCTCGACATGATCTACGTCTCCGGCCCCGGGCACGGCGGCCCGGCCGTCGTGGGCAACACGTACCTCGAGGGCACCTACAGCGAGATCTATCCGGACATCAGCCAGGACGAGGCCGGGCTGCGGAAGCTGTTCCTCCAGTTCTCGTTCCCCGGAGGTATTCCCAGCCACGCCTCGCCCGAGTGCCCGGGTTCGATCCACGAGGGCGGCGAGCTGGGCTATTCGCTCAGCCACTCGTTCGGCGCCGTGTTCGACAATCCGGAGCTGATCGTGGCTTGCGTCGTGGGCGATGGCGAGGCGGAGACAGGTCCGCTCGCGACCGCGTGGCACTCGAACAAGTTCCTCGACCCCGCGACCGATGGGGCCGTGCTGCCGATCCTGCACCTGAACGGCTATAAGATCTCCAACCCGACCGTCCTCGCGCGCATTACGCACGAGGAGTTGGAGCAGTTTCTCCTGGGTTGCGGCTGGGAGCCCTGCTTTGTCGAGGGCCACGAGCCCGCGCTGATGCACGAGGCCATGGCCGCCGCGCTCGACACCGCGATCGAGCAGATTCGGGCGAACCAGCAGGATGCCCGTGAGCGCGGAAACCCGGTACGTCCGCGCTGGCCGATGATCGTCCTCAACTCACCCAAGGGCTGGACCGGGCCGAAGGTGGTCGATGGCGTGCAGGTCGAAGGCACGTTCCGGGCGCACCAGGTCCCGCTCGCCGTGTCGCCCACGGCACCTCCCGAACATCTCGCGCAGCTGGAGGGCTGGCTCAAGAGCTATCGCCCGGACGAGTTCTTCGACGAGCAAGGCCGCCTGAAAGCGGAACTGGCCGAGCTTGCGCCCAAGGGTGGACGCCGCATGGGTGCCAATCCCCACGCGAATGGGGGCATTCTGCTACGCGACCTGCGCATGCCGGATTTCCGTGACTACGCTGCGAAGGTGCCCTCGCCTGGGGTGCGCGGCATCGGCGACACGCATGTGCTCGGGCCGTTCCTGCGCGACGTGGAGAAGTTGAACGCGGAGCAACGCAACTTCCGCGTCTTCGGCCCCGACGAAACGCTCTCCAACGGCCTGACCGCCCTGTTCGATGCGACCCAACGCCAATGGAACGCCGCGACCGTGCCGGGCGACGAGTTCCTCGCGCCAACTGGGCGCGTGATGGAGATGCTCAGCGAGCACCAGTGCGAGGGCTGGCTCGAGGGCTACCTGCTCACCGGGCGCCACGGGCTCTTCAACTGCTACGAGGCGTTCATCCACATTGTCGATTCGATGTTCAACCAGCACGCCAAGTGGCTGAAGGTCACGTCGGGCCTCGCGTGGCGGCGGAAGATCGCCTCGCTGAACTACCTCTTGGCCTCGCATGTCTGGCGGCAGGACCACAACGGCTTCACGCACCAGGATCCCGGGTTCATCGACCACGTCGTGAACAAGAAGGCCGGGGTTGTGAGGGTCTACCTTCCACCGGACGCCAACTGCCTGCTGTCGGTGATGGACCACTGCCTGCGGAGCCGCCACTACGTCAACGTCGTGATCGCCGGCAAACACCCGGCACCGCAGTGGCTGACGATGGACGCCGCCGTCAAGCACTGCACCGAGGGCATCGGCATCTGGCAGTGGGCCAGCAACGACCAGGGCGTCGCCCCCGACGTGGTCATGGCGTGCTGCGGCGACGTGCCAACGCTCGAGACCCTCGCCGCGGTTTCCATCCTGCGGGAGCACCTGCCCGAGCTGAAGATCCGGGTGGTCAACGTCGTCGACCTCATGAAGCTCCAGCCCCAGACCGAGCACCCGCACGGGCTGAGCGACGTGGACTTCGACGATCTCTTCACCAAGGACAAACCAGTCATTTTCGCCTTCCATGCCTACCCGTGGCTGATCCACCGGCTGACCTACCGGCGCACCAACCACGACAATATTCACGTCCGCGGCTACAAGGAGGAGGGCACCATCACCACGCCCTTCGACATGACCGTACTCAACGACCTGGACCGCTTTCATCTGGTAATGGACACCATTGATCGCCTGCCACAAACCGGCGACAAGGGCATCTACCTGAAGCAGCAGCTCAAGGACAAGCTGATCGAGCACAAGCAGTACATCCGCAAGCACGGCGAGGACATGCCGGAGATCCGGAACTGGAAATGGACGCCGCCGGTCGGTGAAGGCGCCGATCCGAAATCGTCCACGCCGGGAATGGGAAGGAAGGCGCTCAATGAATGAGGAGGAGCATCACCACCGGCGCCCCTACGGGGCACGCGCCCACCGTGATTGGCGTGTCTGGTGCTGCGTGCCTCTGGGGCTGGCTGCCATGGCGATCTACGTGATGAGTGGCGATCTTGGGTGGCGGTCTCGCGTCCACGCGAGATTCAACATGACCGTGCGGCTGGGTCCACCGCCCGGGCCGAACGTGATGGGGCGACCTCCGCTCCGCTCGCCCGGTCCCACTGCCTACCGAGCCAAAGGAGTCGCTAATGCCTGTTCAGCTCAGTGAAGAAGACGACGGCAAAGTCCTGATTGTCGATGTCAGTGGAAGACTGACGCAGTCCGACTACGCGGACTTGTCTCCCGCGTTCGACCGGCTCGTTCGCCGGCACGGAAAGCTGAAGGTGCTGTTCGAGATGAGCGGGTTTCACGGCTGGGACGCCGGCGCGGCGTGGGAGGACCTGAAGCTCGGCGTTGCGCATTTCGCCGATATCGAACGCCTCGCCCTGGTCGGTGAGAAGAAGTGGCAGGAGGGGTTGGCCGTCTTCTCCCGGCCGTTCACGAAAGCAGCCATCCGGTACTTCGACCATGCCGACGCCGCCGAGGCCCGGAGGTGGGTGGGGGAGGAATGACCCCCGGACCACACAGCGAACCCCAACGTCAACGATCGATCGTCTGCCGCAGGCCGGCGACAAGGGCGCCTACCTGAAGCGGCAGCTCGAGGACAGGCTGATCGAGCACCAGCAGTGCAGCCGCAAGCACGGCGAGGACATGCCGGAGATCCGG
>JBDSKE010000052.1:0-10414 GCA_039917105.1 Candidatus Eiseniibacteriota bacterium
CGTCGCGTTCGCCGGCCGCGCCTCCGCGCTCGAAGAATGCCGCCTGATGCGCATGCCCGACATTCAGGGCGACCGCATCGTATTCGCGTACGCCGCCGACCTGTGGACGGTGTCGCGAACGGGCGGCCTGGCGCAGCGCCTGACCTCGCACGAAGGACAGGAGGTGTATCCCAAGTTCTCGCCCGATGGCTCGACCATCGCGTTCACGGGCGAGTACGACGGCAACGCCGACGCATACACGACTTCCGCCAATGGCTCCGAGCCGACGCGGCTGACCTACCACGGCGGCACCGACCAAGTGACCGAGTGGTGGCCGGACGGCAAGTCCGTCGTGTTCCGCGCCAACCGCGCCTCGGCGCCGACGCGCTTCGATCGCTTCTTCCGCATCCCCGCCAGCGGCGGCTTCGAGCAGATGCTGCCGCTGCCGACGGCGGGCTACGCGTCGCTGTCGTCCGACGCCGGGCTGATCGCGTTTGTGAGCCCGAGCTATGACCGCCGCACGTGGAAGCGCTACAAAGGCGGCAACGCGCCCAATATCTGGGTGTATGACTTCACCAAGAACACGTCGGAGAACATCACCAAGGACTGGGACGGCGCCGACGAATGGCCGATGTTCCACGGCCGCACGATCTACTACTCATCCGATCGCGGCGGCAGGACCGCGAACCTGTGGGCGTACGACCTCGACCACAAGACCCAGCGGCAGGTGACGAAGTTCACCGATTACGACGTGAAGTGGCCAAGCGTGGGCTCGGACGCGATCGTGTTCGAGAACGGCGGCTGGCTCTACGTGATGGACCTGCCCGGCGAGCAGGTGCACAAGCTGTCGGTGCTGGTGCCCGACGACAAGCCCGACATGCGTGCCGAGCTGCGCCCGGTCGCGAACTGGATGAACTCGATCGACCTGTCGCCCTCGGCCAAGCGCGCGGTGATCGAGGCGCGCGGCGACCTGTTCACGCTGCCGGCTGAAAAGGGCGACGTCCGCAACCTCACCGACTCGCCGGGCGCGCGCGAGCGCGATCCCGCGTGGTCGCCGGACGGGCGGTGGATCGCCTACTTGTCGGACCGCTCGGGTGAGTACCAGGTGCACGTGATCGGGGCCGACGGCCGCATGCCCGACCGCCAGGTGACGCATGAGAAGGGGACGTTCCGGTTCGCGCCGGTGTGGTCGCCGGATTCGAAGAAGCTCGCGTACTCCGACAAGACCGGGAAGCTGTTCTGGTGCGATGTCGCGACCGGCAAGGTCAAGACCGTGGACCAGGACGAGTACGCCGAAATCCACCAGTACACGTGGTCGCCCGACTCGCGCTGGCTCGCGTACGTGCGCCACACCGGTACTTACTTCGGCGTCATCCGGCTGCTGTCGCTCGAGACCGGCAAGGTCACGCAGGCAACCGACGGGCTCACCGACGACACCTGGCCGGCGTTCGATCCCGAAGGCCGCTACTTGTTCTTCGTTTCGCGCCGCACGTTCACGCCCGAGTTCGGCGGCTTCGAGCTGAACATGCACTTCAGCGCCACCGACAAGCTCTACGCCATGACGCTGCGCGAGGCGATCGCCTCGCCGGTCGCTCCCGAGAGCGACGAGGAGAGCGGCGCGGCCTCATCGGACGACGACGAGAAGGACGCGGACAAGGCCGGAAAGGGTGCGAAGGCCGGAAAGGCAGACGACAAGGCGAGGCGCGCGGCGCCGACCACGCACATCGACCTCGCGGGCCTCGGCCAGCGCGTCGCCGAGCTACCGGTGCCGGCTGGACGCTACCTCGGGATCACCGCCACCAAGGGCAAGCTCTTCTACCTGTCGCAGGACGAAGCACCCGACGAAAACGGCGAAGCGCCCGTCACCATCCACGCATTCGATCTCGAGAAGCGCGAGGACAAGGCGCTCGTGCCCGGAGTGGACGCGTCGTACGCAGTGGCACAGGACGGCGGCAAGGTGCTGTATCGCAAGGACAAGCTGGTCGGCATCGTCGAGACCTCCGAACCCAAGAAGGTCGGCGACGGCAAGCTCGCCGCCGACCAGATGACGGCGTGGGTGGATCCCAAGCTCGAGTTCCGCCAGATGTTCGAGGAGGCGTGGCGACTCGAGCGCGACTTCTACTACGACCCCGCGATGGGCGGACTCGATTGGAACGCGGTCGGCAACCGCTATCGCCAGCTGGTGCCGTACGCCGCTCACCGCGCTGACCTGAACTACATCATCGGCGAGCTGATCGGTGAGCTGTCCACGTCGCACACCTACGTGAGCGGCGGCGCCTTGCCCGACGTGCAGCGCGTCACGACCGGCCTGCTCGGCGTGGACTGGTCGGTGGATGCGGCCGGTGTGTACCGCTTCGCGAAAATCTACCGCGGTCGCGACTGGAACTCGGCGGTCGAAGCGCCGCTCGGCGTGCCCGGCATCACGGTGCGCGAGGGCGAGGCGCTGCTCGAGGTCAATGGCCAACCCATTCGCGCACCGCGCAACCTGTACCAACCGTTCCTCGGCACCGCCGGCAAGCAGATCACGATCAAGGTGGGCTCGGGCCCCGGCGACGCCCACGCACGCACGCTGGTGGTCAAGCCCATCGCGAGCGAGGCGTCGCTGCGCTACGTCGCATGGGTGCGCGCCAACTGGGAGAAGGTACAGAAGGCGACCGACGGCCGCATCGCCTACATCCACGTGCCGAACACCGCGATCCAAGGCATTCAAGAGTTCAGCAAGGGGTACTACCCGCAGGCCGATCGCGACGGCATCATCGTGGACGAGCGCTTCAACGGCGGCGGCTTCGTTCCCGACTTCTTCGTCGAGCGGCTCAAGCGTAAAACGTGGACCTACTGGTCGCAACGCGACCTGCGCCCGTTCCGCACTCCGGGCGAGGCGATCGACGGGCCCAAGGTGATGCTCGCGAACGAGTACGCCGGCTCGGGCGGTGACGCGTTCCCGTACTTCTTCCGCCAGCAGGGCGTGGGCCCGATCATCGGCAAGCGCACCTGGGGCGGGCTCGTGGGCATCAGTCACGACTTGCCGCTCGTGGATGGCGGCTCGGTGACCATGCCCGACTTTGGCATCTACGACCTCGATGGCAAGTGGATGATCGAGAACCACGGCGTGGAACCCGACATCGAGGTGGAGAACACGCCCGAGTCCATGATCGAGGGCCACGACCTGCAACTGGAGCGTGCGATCGAGTGGACGATGGAACAGTTGAAGTCGCACCCAGTGGTACGTCCGAAGCACGCGCCTTACAAGGTGCAGTAGAGCGAGCGCTGAGCGCGACACACTCCCCATGTTTCTCCCGCGGCCCCACCTGCTCCCGGGAATGACAATGAACCTGTTCACTTGGGCATCGACACTGTCACTGGGCCTGTTCGTTGGCATGCTCGCAACCCTCGAGCTCGGCTTCCGGTTGGGTCGCCGGCACGTCGGCTTCCACGCCTGAGCAAAGGCTCTCGGCCTGGACGCGTCCCGGCTGCCGCGTTTGGGAGTCACGGAGGTGTCCTGCGGAGGCGCTTCTTGGTCCGCCCTGGGCAGCGTGCTAATGTGGGCGGACGAATCGCGCGTTTCCGCGTTGTGGGACGGGGCCTTCTTCGAACTGCGAGCCACCGAAAAGAAGTGATCCAGAAGCGCTGTTGAGCGCCACCACCAACGTGGAAGTGCGCGCCGCCCCGGGCCTCGTTGCCGAAGTTCCGGGATTGAGATCCCAGTGCGAGCTGGAGGGGAGAGGGCCATATGGAGAAGGCGTTGCCTGCCAGGATCCGTTGGAGTCTCGCCGCTATCGCGATGGCTAGCGTGCTCGCCTACGGTTGCACCCACAAATCCGCCCCGACTGGCAAACCTGCGAACGCGCCAGCGCCAGCTGCAACCGGTTTCGTGAACAGGGTTTGGCAGGTGAGCCAGTCCTCCGTGGTCGAGCCGGGCTCCCTCTACGTATTCCTGTCTGACGGCACGCTCGTCCTCACCTCTCCGCACGGCAGGCCGGCGTTCGGGTCCTGGAAGGCTGAAGGCGGCGGCTTGACCATGGTTGAAGAGGGCATCCCGTACAAAGTGAAAGTGGTCGAGTTGAATCAGGGCGAGTTTCGAATCAAGTCGTACAACCCCGGCCAAGCCGTGGACATCACCCTCGTCCCTACCGAGCAGCCTTCCTGGCCGAAATGACGCCTACCCGAAGTAGGATGCGCTAGCGGGGCAGGTAGGAAGCACGGATCACACCCTGAAGCAGGAGGATTTTGTGATTTCCAAGGGCAAAGACTCATTGCGCTTCGAGGCAGCCAGCATCGCGTTGGTCGTCGCTCTCGCACTTCCCGGATCCGCCCGTGCCCAGGCACAGCCGGACTCGGGCTCCGCGCCGACCACACGGGCCATACCGGCATCGATGCTGCGAGCCGGTCCCATGGGGGAGATGCTGACGGTCTATCGCCCGCACCACCCAGATGAGATCCAGCGCCTGTTGGAAAGCGAGCGGGCGATCCAGCGGTCTGCCGAGGGCGACGTGGCCGAGAGCCGGCGTCTCGCCGAGGCCGCGGACGGCCAAGTTCGCATCATGAGCGAAGAGATCAGCACCACGAAGACGCGCCTCGACGTTGCCAACAAGGCGAGGAACGATGCCGATCGCACGAGTCTGGCTCGGGATGCCAAGGGGCAGGAAGCGGAGAAGACATACCTGGAGCGCCTTCGCGCTGCGCTCCGGGCGGATGCTGCTCTCCTCGAGAGCGAAGTGCAGGCCGCGGCTGCTCGGGTCAAGGCATTGGAGCTCGAGGGGGATGTGGCGCACATTCAAGCCGAGCTCAGTACGGACCAATCGGAGTCCGCAACCCATTTGACGGGCTACCGCAAGAAGCTCGTGCAGATGCTCGAAGCGCAGAAGACAGCCGCCGAACGGAGCAGAGATGCGAACAATAAGCGAAAGCTGGTGGCGGAAAATCGTCTGAAACAACTCGACGCCCTCTCGAAGCTCGTCAAGTAGTCTCCCCCCCCAAAGGGGGAAATGCGATTACCCCACCATACCCGCCCACTTTCCCCGGGTTGAAGAACGGATACGGATAGAAGCCAACTTTTGCGCCACGAATCAAGGCGTACCCAACGTAGACAAACAGGATGAGCAGCCACTGCCACAAGTGCCGAAGGTCAAGAGTCATTTGCGCTGGCTGCACGAGCCAGTCGAGGACCACTACGATCGGCATGACGTAATGAAGGACCACGTTGACCCAGGGCAGGAGGTGTCCCAGGTCCACGTCCCGAAGTAAGGCGCTGAAGACAATGCCGACGAGCGTCATGCAGACGACAGCCACGCCACGGAAGCTGCACGCCGATTGCCGTCATCGCGGCAATGCTGCCGCGTCGATGCGTATGCGGCTACGCCGGTGTGTTTTGGCGGACTCATCCGTGCCGAGTCACACACTCGACGCAGCTCCCGTACTTGGCGCGATCAGATGCCATGGCTGGCCGCGCAGCCAGCCTCACGCCGTATGCAGCCACCCCGAGGGAACGCGAGCCGATGGATCACGCGAATGGACAACGGTTATTTGGAACAGGGCTGGCAGCGGCCGTCCTTGTCGCCATGCTCGGCATTGGAACCTGCTCGGCTGCGGGGATGGCCAAACCCCCCGCCGTCGGCGAGAAGGCGAGAACGTTCGCGCTGAAGGAACTAGGAGGCGGGACGGTACGATTGGCTCAGTTCACCAAGGTCAGCCCGGTGGTGCTGGTCATGCTGCGTGGCTACCCGGGCTACCAGTGTCCCATCTGCACCATCCAATTCGGCGATTTCCTGGGCAAGGCCGACGAGTTCAAGCAGGCCGGAGCCACCGTGTTGTTCGTTTATCCCGGCCCAGCTGAGGAGTTGTCGACGCGCGCCGCGGAGTTCGTGAAAGGGAAGGATTATCCGGACCACTTCCGCATTCTGCTCGATCCCGACTATACTTTCACGAATCGATATGGACTGAGGTGGAAGGCCGAGCACGAAACCTCATACCCGTCGACCTTCGTGATCAACTTGAAGCGCAAAGTGACATACGCGAGGGTGAGCAAGACGCACGGGGATAGGGCGAAGGTGGAGGATGTACTGAGGGCTGTACGGCAGCAGTGAGGATTGCGAGATTCGACATGTGCTGGCCACGATTGGGAAAAACCATTCTCGCCGCCTTCGCGCTGGTCGCGGTCGTTGACGCCAACTGCGCGGCTGCGGACTGTCCGTCGAGCACGGTCTACACGGACTATGCCCCGCCCGAACAGATCTCAGGCGCGGCCGCGAGCGGCTCGCGCTCCTCGGGCAATGGTTTCGCAGGCGGGTGGTTCTCTTTTCAGGAGTATGCCCAGATCGCGGAGGTTTCTTTCGGCAGCGGGGGCAGCATTGGCCTCACCGCGCGCGGCCGTTACCGCTTCCTCGGTCTCTGGCCAGGCACCAGGGTGAGCAACCAGGTCCAGGTGAAGGTCACGGGCTACTTGTCCGGCACTCCGATCGGGATGCCGTGCTCTGCCACCTCCTCCGCCCAGTTCATCCTCGACCAGGACCAGTTGGGGATCTTGAATGGCACTTGGCAGAATCAGCCGGAGGAGTTCCCGGGAGACCGGTGCAGTCGCGGGATCGACGCAACCTACGAGTTCACGTGTTCCCACCCCATCGGCACCGAGTTCGAACTAGCCTCAACGGTCAACGCCTCGGGTGCGGAGTTCGGCTCGGCCCACGTGAAGACGACGCTCGCGTTCGGGAGCCTGCCCCCCGGAGCATTCATGGCTCGCTGTGACGGGGACACCACGGTGCATGTGCTGGACGCGGGCCCGGGCACGACTTCCGCGCTGGGGATCGCAGGGATCTGGCCGAACCCGAGCCGCGGCGAGTTCCACGCGAGCCTGTCCCTTGCCGTGGGCGGCCCCGCGATCGTCCGGTTGATGGACCTGAGCGGCCGCGTCGTCGAATCGCGCATCTGCGATGCTTCCTCGCACGGCGAGCGCACGCTCTCGTTCGGGCGATCGCTGGCGCCGGGGCTCTACTTCCTCAAGGTTTCGCAGGGCGCGGTCACCGCCGTCCGCGAGGTCGTGATCCGCAGGTAGCCAAGACCCGGGGAGTGGCGCAGGTGCAAAGCGGCGCTCAAGGCTCGGCCCAACGTGCCGAGACTGGGGACGACTTGTCCCGAAGCCACCCGCGTTCGCTCCAGCCCACGGACATCCGACCATGCCCGAAATGCCTCGCGTCCATCTCGGCCTTACCGACCTGCTGGTGGATGCCGGTGTCGTCACCCCCGCCCAGGTCCAGGCCGGCCTGTTGCGCCAGCGCGAGACCGGGCTGCGCATCGGCGAGACGTTGGTCGAGATTGGTGCCGCCACCGAGGAGGACATCGGTTGGGCGCTGGCACAACAGCTCGGCATGCCACTCGTGGATCTGCAGGGCGACACGCTCGATGCCGAATTGCTCGACCGCTTTCCCGTCGGGCTGCTGTCGCGGCTCCAAGCGGTCCCCCTGTTGCTCTCCGATGAAGGCCTGTCGGTCGCGCTATCGGACCCTACCGATCGTCAGGCGATCGCGCATCTGGAGGTGCTTGCCGAATGCCCGGTGCTCCCCAGCGTGGCCACTCCGACGGCCATTCGCCGCGTGCTGTCGCCGCGACTTGGTGCGAGCACCGGTCCGGTCGCCGCGCGCAGCGATGTCGAGCCTGCGGGTGGGTTCGTGGTGTGGGACCGCTCCGGCGCCAGCTTCTTGCACTATCAGCTTCACGCGGCGCAGTGCGCGTTCGCGACGGCCATTCATTTACTGCCCGATGCGGCTGGGGTGCATGTGTATCAGCGCCTCGCCGCCGGCATGAAGTTCATCGCGCACGAGTCGCACGAGACTTTCGAGGGGCTGCTCACGCAGTTGGAGATTCTCGGCGTACCGGTGGGTGCCATCGGCAACGATCTGCATCGCGAAGTGCGCGTGGAATTCTCGCACGGCGCGGGCACCATCCGCCTGGAAATCGCGCTGCTGCATGTAGGCGGCGCGACCATGATCACACTCCGATTGCCGCCGGCCGCGGGCACGCCCCAGACACTCGACCAACTCGGACTCGAGCCCGTGGACCTGGCCTGTGTCCGCGAAGTGATCGGTCGCGACTCCGGCGTGGTGCTGGTGAATGGCCAGGCCGCGGCCGGCACGAATGCCACGCTGGCCTGCCTGCTCGCCGAGTCATTGGGCGAAGACCGCATCGCCATCGTGTTCGGCGACGTGCCGATGGTGGGCCCTACGAGTGCCCGAGTACTGGTGCTACCCTCGGCGCAGGCGCGCGCCGATTGGGAGACCATCGTCAACGCCCATGAGCCAGACGTGATCGTGTTCGACGACCTGCCGCCCGAAACCTGCCTCGGCACGCTGGCCGCCAGCGCCGGAATGGGTCGCATGATCCTGGCGCGCAGCAGCTGGGGCGATACGTTCGCATTGCTCGAGCAGGCGTCGGCGAACGTGCACATGCGCATGACCCTGGCGAGTCGGCTGCAGTTGGTCATGCAACAACGATTGTTGCCGGGGCTCACGCGCGATGCCGTGGCGCGCCCGCGCTTCGAGGTGCTGGTGATCTCGGACGCGCTGCGAGAGGCCATCCGTTGCAAGGCTCCGGCTCGCGAGCTGCAGACGCTCGCCCAGGCCGAGGGCTTTCGCACGCTCTCCGATCTTCTGGCCGCCGAACTGCAAGCTGGAACTCTCGACTCCGCCGCGGTCGCGCGCGCAAGGATGGCTTGACCATGTCGCTCGACATCACCGCCATCATGTCATTCGCCTGTGACCAGGGCGCATCGGATGTGCACATCGCGCCTGACTTGCCGCCGATCCTGCGCATTCGCGGCGAAACCGTGCGGCTCGACATGCGCGAGCTCTCGCCCGAAGAGACGCACGCGGCGATCTATGACGTGCTCAACGACGACCAGAAGCGCATCTTCGAGGAGTTCCGCGATCTCGACTTCGCGCTCGAGATCCCTGGCCTGAGTCGCTTCCGCGCCAACGTGCTCATGGCCCGTCGCGGCGTGCAAGCCGTGTTCCGCCTGGTGCCCACCACGGTCAAGACCCTCGAAGAGCTGGGCATGCCGCCCGTGCTGCAGCAGCTCGCCTCCAAGGAGAAGGGGCTCGTGGTGGTGACCGGCCCGACCGGCTCGGGTAAGTCCACCACACTTGCCGCGATGGTCAACTGGATCAACGAGAACGAACGCGGTCACATCCTCACCATTGAAGACCCGATCGAGTTCGTACACATCTCGAAGAAGTGCTTGGTCACGCAACGCGAAGTCGGCCCGCACACGCAGTCGTTCACCAGCGCGTTGCGCGCCGCTTTGCGGGAGGACCCGGACGTCATCCTCGTGGGTGAGTTGCGCGACTTGGAGACCACGCAGCTCGCGATCACCGCCGCAGAGACCGGCCATTTGGTGTTCGCCACGCTGCACACCAACTCAGCGTCCAAAACGGTCGATCGCATCATCGACATCTTCCCCTCGGCGCAGCAGGCGCAAGTGCGCACCATGCTGTCCGAGTCGCTCGAAGGAGTGGTCGCGCAGACCCTGCTGCCCGCCAAGGATGGCAAAGGTCGAGTGGCCGCGCTCGAAGTGCTCGTGGGCGTGCCCGCGTTGCGCAATTTGATTCGCGAGGATAAGACCATGCAGATCCTTTCGGTCATCCAGACCGGAGCGCAGCACGGCATGGTGAGCTTGGATCAATCGCTGCGCGATCTCGTCATGGCGGGCAAACTCTCGCGGGAAGTCGCCATGACCAAGTCCTCGAATCCACGACTGTTCGAGACCGCGGCCGGCACCGGGCATCCCGCGCAACCCGAGGGCGCAGCGGCCCCGAGCGCCGGACGCGTGGCGCCTTCCGTGCGGCCCGCACCGGCCGCGCCCGGGCCGCCCGCCAAGAAGGGCCTGTTCGGGCTCTAGAGGGGATCGCCATGACACTCGAGGACCTGCTCACTGGCCTGCAACGAAGCGGTGGCTCCGACCTGTACCTGACCGCTGATGCGCAGGCGTTATTTCGCGTGGATGGTTCCACCATCCCGGCAACCGACGGATCGCTTGATGCGAGCCAGGTCGAAGCAATCCTGCGCCCCGTGCTTTCGGAGAAGGAGTCGCGCGAATTCGATAAGACGCACGAGTTGAATACGGCGCGCACGGTGGCGGGGGTGGGGCGCTTTCGCCTGAACCTGTTCAAACAGCGCGGGCAGATGGGACTGGTGGCGCGGTTGATCCCCATCGATTTCCCCGATGCCACCATGCTCGGATTGCCGAGCGCACTCACCGAGTTGGTCATGCAGAAGCGCGGGCTGATCCTAGTGACCGGCGCGACCGGCTCGGGCAAGTCCACCACGCTCGCGGCGTTGATTGACTATCGCAATCGCAACACCCGAGGGCACATCCTCACCGTTGAGGACCCGATCGAGTTCGTGCACCCGCACCGTGGCTGCGTGATCACCCAGCGCGAAGTGGGCG
>JBDSKE010000053.1:0-13365 GCA_039917105.1 Candidatus Eiseniibacteriota bacterium
CGATCGTGCGACCTTCCAACATGAGAGGTGCGGCGATCTCACTGCGGGTGTCAGGACGCGCAGCCACATAGCGCCGATCCTCGGTCACATTGGGCACGATCAGTCCTTCCCCATGCTTCACCACCCAACCGATGACGCCCTGGCCGATCTGGAGCGCGAATGCCTCGTCGGTGCCATCGGGATATCCGGCGGCGCTCACCATTTCGAGCACGCGCGTGTCGCGGTTCACCAGGTAGATCGCGGCGGCGTCGTAGTCGACCACTTGCCGAAGCGACGCGAAGATGGCCTCGATCACCTCTTCAAGGTCGAGTGGCGCCGACAAGGCGCGAGTGATGTCGAGCAACACGCCTTTTTCAAGGGCGCGACGCTCGATCTCCTGCGACAGCAATGCATGGTCGAGCGCAAGGGACACGCTCTCGGCAGCGACTTCGAGTCGGTCGAAGTCGGCATCGGTGAAATCACCCTGCTGCTTATCGAGACATTCAATCGCGCCGAACGGGTCTCCACGGCGCAACAGCGGGATCACCAATGCCGAGCGAAAGACTTCAAGTTCGCCGCTCAAGTCCACCGGACGTTCGTCTCCTTCGGCAAGTCGCAGCGTTAACTCGTTCCGCATGACATGGCCCGCCAAGCCCTCGCCCTTCATGAGCCTGCGCTCGGTGGGGGCGCCGCCGTCCTCGCGAAAGTCCCAAGCCACCAAACGGCGGCCGCCCCGTCGGGACACCCAGATCCGCACGCGTTCGCAACCCACCAAGCGTTGACACTGGCGCGAGGCGGCTTGGAGAAGGTCGAGGAAATGAGTGGGGCCTGCGACTCCCTCGGGGCCAAGCAATGACAGCGCGGAGATGCGCGGAAGCGCACTGTCCGATGCTGGTGGCGCGGAAGTGTCAGGCGAAATGGGCTCGGGGGTCACGTGCCGCACGCTAGCATGTGGCTCCGGGCCGCGCTATCGGTCACGAACCGGGCATCTGGCGCGGCCAGGACCTGCGCCGCGGGTCCGGACCTAATGTCTCGGCACACCCGGCCGATAAAGTGAGTGGACTCACACCTCACTTTGGAGACCACGGATGGCGACTCAACACAAGCGGCTTGGCGACCTGTTGATCGAGGCTGCGCTCATTGATTCCGGGCAACTCGACTCGGCCATCGCGGAACAGAAGAAGTCAGGCCAGATGCTCGGTGCCATCCTGGTGCGACTGGGCCATGTGAGCGAGAGCAGCATTCTGCATGTGCTCCAACGCCAACTCGGGCTGCGGTTGGTCGATCTCGACGAAGTCACGGCCGATGAGGCGGCGCTTGCCACCATCAACGAGGAACAGGCCAAGAAGTACCTGGCCATCCCCCTCGAGATCCAGGGTCGCAAGACACTGGTCGTGGCCATGGCCGACCCGCTCAATGTGGCGGCGCTGGAGGACCTACGCTTCTGTTCAGGCATGTTCATCCAACCCGTGCTCGCGGCTCCCTCGCAGATCCAGACCGCCATCGAGCGTTACTACCACATCGACACTTCGATGAACGAGGTGATCCAGAGCATCATCTCGAACGAGGACGATGTGGCCGTGAGCGCCGTTGCGGAGAACGATGAGACCCAGGCGATCGACGAGTTGCTTCGCGAGGCGGAAGGTCGACCGATCGTGCGCCTCACCAACTGGTTGTTGCATCGCGCGGTGGAATCCCGCGCGAGCGACATCCATATCGAGCCGCACCAGAACGAACTACTCGTGCGACTGCGCGTGGACGGCCTCTTGCGCGAGGAACAGCGCCTGCCCAAGTGGACGCAGGGCGCGATCGTGTCGCGAATCAAGGTGCTCGCCAATCTGGATATCGCCGAGAAGCGCGCGCCGCAGGATGGGCGACTGGTAGCCGAGATCTCGGGCCGTCGCGTCGACATGCGCGTCTCCACCCTGCCGCTCACCAACGGCGAGAAAGTGGTGATGCGCGTCGTCGACCAGACACGCGCCGACGTGCCCCTCGATGCCATGGGCCTGTGTGAGACGGACCTCACCCGAATCAAAGGCTTCCTCGCGCGCCCGCAGGGTATCCTACTGGTGACTGGACCGACGGGCTCGGGAAAATCCACTCTGCTCTATTCCGCGCTCCGTCATATCCAGAGCATCACGCGCAACATCACGACAGTGGAGGACCCGGTCGAGTACCAGATCCCGGGCATCAACCAGGTTCAGGTGGACGAGAAAGCCAAGAAGACCTTCGCGGGCGCGCTGCGCGCGATTCTGCGCCAGGACCCTGATGTCATCATGATCGGTGAGATTCGCGACAAGGAGACTGCCCAGATCGCATTCCGCGCGTCGGTCACCGGTCACCTTGTGCTCAGCACGGTGCACACGAACGATGCTGCAGGTGCCGTCACCCGATTGATCGACTTGGGCCTGGAGCCCTTCATGGTCGCATCGTCCCTCGTGGGCGTGGTGAGCATGCGCCTCGTCCGCACGCTGTGCCCCAAATGCAAGGAACCCTACGAAGTCGATGCCGCGAGCCTCAACCGGGTGAGTGGCGCCAACGACCGGCGCGAAGGCCAGATCTCGCTGTGGCGCGGCCAAGGTTGCCCCAATTGCTTCTCGACCGGATACACCGGCCGCGTCGGCATCTTCGAGGTGTTGGGTGTGACCGACGCGATGCGTGGGTTGATCACGCGCAATGTGCCGGATAACGAGATCCGTGCTGCTGCGATCGACGCCGGCATGCGCCCGATCGGCGAGGACGGGCTCGAGAAGGCGCTCGACGGTCGCACGACGCTGGAGGAAGTCTCGCGTGTCGTCTATCTGGCGGAGCAGGGTGTGAAAGTCTGCTCGGGGTGTTCCGATGTGATCTCACAAGACTACGAATACTGCCCGGCATGTGGTCACTTCGTGGGAGAACACTGCGAGAAATGCGCTCGGAGACTGGAGTCGGGCTGGCGTTTCTGCGCCGGCTGTGGTCATGAGAGTCGCAAGCAGGTGCCCGCCGAGACCAAGGCAAAGAAGAGTGACTCCCGGATTCAGGCCGTTCCGCCTGGAGCCCGCAAGGCATCATGAAGCGGGCGGCACGTCGTTCGCCGCGGCCACGACGCGACCCACTCGTTCTGGAGCATCTGATCGTGGCACTGGGTGTGGCCTCGGTCAGCGTGGTGGTCCTGAAGCTGGTGGAAAATCAACTCGCATTCCTGAACTTCTTCTATCTGCCGGTGGCGTTCGCCTCTTGGCGACTGGGACACCAGCCTGGTGCATTCACGGCCGTCTCGTGCGTGGCGATCGTCTACCTGAATGCACTCATGAACTTATCGTTGTTCGCCACCCATGGCGACGATTCCGCGATGCGCTGGCTTGACCTGGGCATCTGGGGAGCATTCCTGTTCCTGACCGCCTATGCCGTGGGGATGCTCTCGGAGCGCGAGCATTCGCGCCGGCACCAGCTCGAGACTGCGTATCGAGGCATTCTCGAGATCATGGCCAAGTTCATCGACAGTATCGACCGCTCCACGGAAAACCACTCGCGCCGTGTTGCGGACCGCGCCGTCGAAGTCGCGCGCGAGTTGGGCACGAGCGAGGAACAGGTCGATATCATCCGCGTCGCTGCCTACCTGCATGATCTGGGGAAGGTCGAGGTGAGCACCGAGGTATTGCATAAGGCCGCGAGGCTCGATCCGGTCGAGGAGCACGAGATGCGCCGCCATGTGGATCACGGCGTTGCCATGCTGCAAAAAGTCGGCGGACTCCTCGAACACGCAGTGCCCATCGTGCTCTACCATCACGAACATTGGAATGGGAATGGCTACAAGGGCATGAAGGGCGCGCAGATTCCATTGGGCGCCCGCATCGTGGCCGTGGCCGACACCTATGATGCGATTGTCGCTGATCGCGTCTATCGGCATGGCCGTTCGCACCGCGAGGCCTTGGCCATCCTTCAGAGCGAGCGTGGCAAGCAGTTCGATCCCGCGGTTGTCGACGCATTCGTGCGGCTCTACGACATCGACGTCGAAGTCGACGGCAGTACTGAGGTGGCGAAAGCCGCCTGACGCCGACGCGGCACCGCTTTCCCAGAACCGCGCCCGTGGCGAGCCACGTCGGCTGATGCGGAATCCCCGGGAGTCATCTAGAATCGCGCAGTTCACGGTTTCGTCCGCGTCCCCGGAGGACTTTGCGCATGCCGGCAGACACAAGTCGGGACTATCACAAGTGTGTGTTGACCAAGCGCTGGGTGACTTCGTGAGGCGTGGGTTGGCAATCACCATCGTCCTATTGGGTCTGGGCGAGCTGGTGCTGTGGCATGCCGAACTGTTCACCGTCTCGCGGAGCACCCATCCGCCCGTGGCGCTCATCGCGCGGCCCACCGCCGAGCGCACCACGCCAACATTCGACGCCGTGCTCCCGATGGTGCCGATCGGTATGCTGCATCTGACGCCGAACGATGGCGTCCAGGTGATCCACTATTGGGCTCCGTGGATGCGCCATGCCACCGCCCAGGCGGTTGCATTGGATTCACTCCGCAAGAGCCTGCCGCCGGGCGAAGTACGCTTCGCGGTCGTGTGCTTCGACCCGTTCCCCTCGGTCGCGCGCTTCCTGCGGCGCAATCGCCTCAGCCTGCCGCTGGTGCTCGACCACCGTCATGCACTCACGCGGGACCTGCCCTGCCCCAGCATCCCCTACACCTATGTAGTGGATGCGGAGGGTCGCATGGCGGCCGTGATCGAAGGTGAGATCGACTGGCTCTCGCCAATCACACTGACAACCCTCTTGGGCCTCGCGAGCGAGCGAGCGGCCTCGCCGGACAGTGGTGTTCGAGGCGGCCTAGGCGCGTGCCGTGTTGGGGCGGAACCGAGCGAGCAGACGCGACGCCAACGCATGGCCGCCGAACAGCACGCCGACGAAGAGCACGTCCGATGCGAGCGTATTGCGGAAGAACGGGATCGCCGCCGTGAAGCACTCCGCCAAGCCAGCGGTCGTGCGCGGATAGTAGCCGCTCGCCCAAACGCCAAAGTTACTGAGCGCGAAGAACACCAGCGCGCTCGCCAGGGTTGCGCCAGCAAGCCGACCCACGCCGCGATGCTTGCCCAGGACGCCCGAGCCGAGCAATAGACAACCCGCGAAGCCAAGGTAGTTCCACAGCATGCTCATCGGGTGGTACAGACCGATCACCAGGTCCGACACGAGCAGCGCGACAAGGGGCACCAGCCAAGCGGCGCGGCGCGGCAGCATGGCTCCAGCGAACAAGCCAATGGCTGCGACAGGCGCGAAGTTGGGCGGATGCGGCAGCAGGCGCGACGCGACGGCCAGCAGGATGAGGATGACGACCATCGGGGTATCCTCCGGTAGGGTCCGCACGGGCGGTTCCGACCTGCGAGTTCGCGGGGCCGGTGCCGCAGGCATTCTAGTGGTGGAGCTGAACGGGATCGAACCGTCGACCTCTTGACTGCCAGTCAAGCGCTCTCCCAACTGAGCTACAGCCCCACCCAATGTGTTTCGGGACGCGGATTTATACACAACCGGCCCTGCCAGCGTCAAACCGGGGTCCGCCATTCGACCGAGGCTCGCGGCGCGCTGCTCAACGATTCTTGTTCGGCCTTGGCCGCCCCGGCGGCTTCGCGGCGCGCACCACTTGGATCGCGCGCGTGGTCCAGCGCTTCAGGTCCGGTAGATCTTCGAGCACACCGGATGGCACCTGATAGTAGCTCTCCATGCGTTGCGTGTTCGACGGTTCGAACGCATCCATGCCTTCGTCCTGGAAGGCACGGCGCATGCTCTCATCCACCTTGAGGTAGAAGCGCCCCTTCCACGCGATGCCGAACATCACGGTCTCAATGTAGAATCCGTGACCGCCGAACATGGGGCGCGCGCTCACCCCACGAGGGCGACCCAGTTGGTCGAGCACGTACTCAATGAATTCCAGATCCGTGCGCTTCATGCGATCAGCCGAACAGTCCCTTGAGCAGCCTGCCCGCAGCGGCCGATCCGCTCGTTGTCCGACGACGCGTGGCGCGCCTTCGCGGCGGGGCCCCGACCATCCTGCCCATGGCGCCGCGTGCAACTTCGCGAGTGGCCGTGCGGGCCATGTCCCTGACCAACTTGGAGCCGAATAATGCGCCAGCCCATGTCGCTGCGGCTTCCAGCATGCCCGTCGGAGGAGCCGCCGGCTCCCGCTCCCTCGTCTGGGATACCGAAGTTGCGCTCTCGTCGGCTTCGATCTCGCGCACATCACCCCCTCGGCCCGCGGCATCGCCGGTCATACGCGCCGCCAGCATCTCCCGGGCGCTCTCGGAGTCGACTGCGATGGCGTATTCCCTGACCTGCTCGGATGCGGCCAGCCGAGGCCGAAGCTCAGCGTCGGTGAGCGGACCCATGCGACTTGCAGGCGGGATCATGCGCACCGCGAACGGCGGTGTGGGGGTGCCATTGGGTGTCAGCACGGTGACGAACGCTTCGCCGATACCAAGTGTCGTGAGGATTTCCTCAACCTCGTAGAACGCCGTCTTGGGGAAAGTGCGCGCTGCTGCCCGCAGATCCCTTTCGTCATCGGGGGTGAAAGCGCGCAATGCGTGCTGCACGCGATTGCCCAACTGGCCCAGGATGTCGGCTGGCACGTCCTTGGGATTCTGGGTCACGAAGAAGACGCCAACTCCCTTGGAGCGGATCAATCGAACCACCTGTTCGACCTGTTGCAGGAACGCCTTGCTCGCGCCATCGAACAACAAATGTGCTTCGTCGAAGAAGAACACCAGCTTCGGTTTGTCGACGTCGCCGACTTCAGGCAGCTCGTGATAGAGTCCCGCCAGCATCCACATCATGAAAGTACTGAAAAGGGCCGGCTTGTCCTGCACATCCTGCAGTGCCAGCACGCTCACCACGCCGCGGCCATCGTCCTCGAGTTGCAGAAGGTCCTCAAGCTCGAACTCCGGCTCCCCCAGGAATGCGCCCGCGCCCTGCGCCTCCAGCTCCACCATCTCACGCAAGAGCACGCCGACCGTTGCTTTGGTCATCCCGCCATACTGTTCAAGCACGGGCTTACCCGGAGCAGAGACGAGGAACTGCAACACCGCGCGCAGGTCGTTGAAATCGATCAAGGGAAGCTTCTGGTCGTCGCAGAACTTGAAGACGAGCGTGAGCACGCTGGTCTGTGTCTCGTTCAGACCCAACACCTTGGCCAACAGCAGTGGCCCGAAGCTCGAGACGGTCGCCCGCAACTGAGCCCCACGTGATCCCGTGAGGCTCAGGAATTCGACCGGACACGCCGCAGCTTTCCAGGCGAAGCCAGTGTCCTTGGCGCGTTGTTCCACTTTGGCATTGCTCTCGCCTGCAACGGCCATGCCCGACAGATCGCCCTTGAGATCGGCGAGGAACACGGGAACGCCTGCATTGGAGAACTGCTCCGCCAGCAACTGAAGTGTCCTGGTCTTGCCCGTGCCGGTGGCGCCTGCAATCAAACCATGTCGATTGGCCATGGCGAGCGGGAAGGCGGCGATCGGTTCCGAGTGGCACTCCCCCGTATGCACGATCGCGCCCAATGTCAGGGCGGCGGCGCTTGGAGGAAATGCGGCTCTGGCGGCATCGATGACTTTCTGATCCATCGGGGGCTCCCTCCTTGGGGTTGAATGAATCCCATGCTAACAGGTATACGCGGTCGTCCGGGGGCGATTGACGCGCGCAGGAGGCGGTTGCTAGATTCGCGGCCCACTTCGGTGCCGGAGTGGCGGAACTGGCAGACGCGCCGGACTCAAAATCCGGAGTTGTGCAAGCAACGTGGGGGTTCAAGTCCCCCCTCCGGCACCAATGCTCCAACGGGTTACAGCTTCAGCGCTCGACGCGCACGGCGCCCCCGATCGGCAAACTGTGCTTGTTCTGTGCTTGTTCTCGGAACGGCGGCCGCGATGTTGGCCGCCACGCGACGCTCGCCCTCGCCCGCTCGCATCTTCGCGACCTTGCGCACACCCTCGGCCAGGTCTGTCTCGCTGACGATGGCGTAGCGGCGGTAGATGCTCTCCGTCTTGTGCCCTGAGAGCATCATCGCGACGTGGTGCCGGGGTCGAGCTGCAGCGTACCGGCCTTGAAGTCGACGTTGCGCCAAGTCAGCTGCTTCGCCTCGCCAATCCGCCAGCCGGTGAGATGCACGAACCCGATGAGCACTCGAAGGTCGGTCGTCAGCTCGGCGAGCACGGCGTCGAGTTGGTCCTCCTCGAAGAAGCCGCTGCGTGTGTTGCGAACCTCGATCGTCGGCAGGTACGGACGCTGGCTGACCTTGCCCGCACGAAAGGCGAGCGTGAACATCCGCCCGAGCGCCGCGCGCTCGAGTCGCACGGTAGCCGGCTTCGCGACCTCGAGGCGCTCGCGGAAGTAGGCCGAGACCTTGTCAGCCGTGATATTGATTGCGAGGGAACGACCGAAGAACTCGCGCAGGTGCCGCACGGCTAGTTCTGCCCGGTCGAGCGACCTTCGACCGTTGACCTTGTAGTCGTCGAGCAGCATTGCGGCCATGTTCTCGAACGTGGTCCGAGCCGCCTGCGGCCCGACCAGCCGGCCGAGGTCCATCTCACCTTAGCGCTTGTTGAGCAGGGCGGCGGCCGCGCTCTCGACCTTCGAGTGAGAAGATTCGCGGTGCAACCTGCCGTGAAAAGAGTACTGAATCCAGTAGACGCCACCGCGTTGGTAGACACGCCCGAGCCGCGGGTCGCCCTCCTCGCGGTGGTGGAAGACGGATGAAGGTCGGCACGATCCTGAGGACGCGCGACTGCGCTGTGCGGCAGGAGAAGGAACCCCGAACCCGCGATTCCAGAGAGCGGTCCCTCCCCGCGGATCATAGTCCCGCGGCTCTGCCCGGGACGCCGATTCAACCCGCGAATGCCAGCGGGACTCGTCGTGGAAACGTCCGGCCCTCTCCGCCATCCTTATCGGATCACTACGCATACACACGCGTCCACCCTTCGGAGTGGCCACCAGGAGAGCACTATCACATTTACAAACGTGATCCGTTCTAGTTCAGGATGCTGACCCTTTGGGTGACGCTCTGTCCGTCCTCGCTGAGCCGCACCAAGTAAACTCCTGCTCTGAGTAGCCGATCCCTGCCAAGTTCTATTAGGTGCATGCCAGGCCCCATATCCCCTACCTGCAGATGCCGAACCATTCGCCCGCCTATGTCCACAACTTCGAGCGACGCGCGTGACGCTCTCGGCAGACTGAAACGGGCCTGGAAGCCGTGCCGCGAAGGATTGGGCGAAATCGGTGCGAGATAGAGGTCGTGTCTATCTACCATGTTTGTAATGGCAGTGACGGGATGTGACCCACTACAAATCCAGAACCGTCCATCGAGTGAACCCGAATTGTCCTGGTATTGCCCCGCTTGCCCGACGTAGCCGTATGCGTCAGCAAATCCCAGATACAAGCGAGTCGCCCCATCGGGTATATTGATCTGCTGATCTGGACCAGCCCTTATTCCGGTTTCCCCATCGCCAATAAAGAACGTCTGGCCAACTGCCGGCGATAACGTCGCGAATCCTGTGCCGAGCCCGCCGCCCCCAAAATTGAGCACTGCCGGTGAGGGATTGGCCGGCTCGCTCGTTCCGAGAAATACGCCGACCAGAAAGCCATGGACATCTGACTTGATTCCGGAAATGCCGTTGATCGAGGGGATATCGGTGCCCGACGGGGTCCCATCAGGTCCGGTGGGTACAGGAATGGTGAGCGTGGCCAATCCACGAACATACGAGATCAATACCTTTCCGGGACCTGGGGCGAAACTCAGCAAGGGTGGCAGCGTCCCTGCGCTCCCGCCACCAGGGTTCGGCGGGGTGGCGTGCCCTGCCCCAAAGATATTCGCTGTGGCCGGAATGGACAATAACTCTGCGATACAGACATCCGCCGTGAACGAGCCCGAATTGTCCTGGTATTGCCCCGTTTGCCCGACGTAGCCGTTTGCGTCGGCAAATCCCAGATACAAGCGAGTCGCCCCATCGGGTATATTGATCTGCTGATGTGGATCAGCCCCTGTTCCGGTTTCCCCATCGCCAATAAAGAACGTCTGACCAATTGTCGGCGATAACGTCGAGAATCCTGTGTCGAGCCCGCCGCCCCCAAAATTGAGCACTGCCGGTGAGGGATTGGCCGGCTCGCTCGTTCCGAGAAATACGCCAACCAGAAAGCCATGGACATTTGCCTTGATTCCGGAAATGCCGTTGATCGAGGGGATATCGGTGGCCGACGGGGTCCCATCAGGTCCGTTGAGTGCAGGAATGGTGAGCGTGGCCAATCCACTAACATGCGAGATCAACACCTTTCCCGGACCTGGGGCGAAACTCAGCATGGGTGGCAGCGTCCCTGCGCTTCCGCCACCAGGGTTAGGCGGGGTGGCGTGCCCTGCCCCAAAGATATTCGCGGTAGCCTGGATGACCACGATATCAGCGGTCGCGCAAGTCGCTAGGATAGACGATACGAACAAGAAGACACAGATTCTCATCAATAGCATTAGATCATCTCTCCTCTTCCCTTTTATTCTCGACGGCTACAATCTGTCTCGCGGTTTCTAGGCAGCCAACTGGTTCCCGCTTTCACATTGCCTAAAGCTTAAGGACTCGCGATGGTGCGAATTCTGCGGAAGGCTACCGCGGCCAGCAGGAATCGCCGGGACGGTTGGCCCAACCTCGACCCCATCGTGGGCGCCTCAGGCGACCTGAACCCGCGGTCCACCTTTGAGTTCGAGCAAACCTAACACGCTTTCGAGGGTGATCCCACAGGAGAGAAGGGACGAACCGTTCCAATCGCCTGCCCCGAGTTAGGGGCGGAAAGCCGCGGCTCCTTAAGGCTGTTGACGCTTTGTTGGGAGGCCGCACGGGTGGGGCGTCAGACCAGCCAACTCCCCGTTCCTACGCGCCCGCCGCCAGTCGGCGAGGCGGAGAAGTACAGACGCTCGCGCCGCAGCAACGCACCCAGCTCACCCGTGCGCGTGCGCCGGTCTGCTTCCTGCAGCACTCGCAACTTATCGGCGGCCGTGAAACGCCGACGCGTTGCCCCTCGCTGACGATGGCGTAGCGGCGGTAGATGCTCTCCGTCTTGTGCCCCGAGAGTGGAGTTCCCAGGGCGGCCTCAAGTGATCACTGCACCATGCTAGTAGCATAGGAGGGCGAAGCCGATGTCCACGAAGACGAGTACTAGGCGAGTCCGCACGATTTACGAGTTGATCAGAGCTCATCGCGATCAGTTCAGCGTTCATAATGATGTGCCGCGTGCTTGGCGTGGCTGCGAGCGGCTACCACGACTGGCTGCAACAGCCGGTTTCGAATCGAGGCATCGAGGACGCTTGGCTGCTACGGCTCATCCGTGCTTCATTCGTCGCCAGCCAGGGCGTTTATGGCTCGCCTCGGGTCTTCCTCGATCTGCGTGAGGCTGGCGAAACCTGCAGCAAGCATCGGGTCGCGCGGCTCATGCGTGTCAACAATCTGCGTGCCAGTCATGGCTACCGCACGCGACGCTGGTCAGTCGGCAAGCCGGCTGTCCTGACCGATATCACTTACATCCGAACGTGGCAGGGATGGCTCTATCTGGCGGTCGTCATGGACCTGTTCTCTCGCCGGATCGTTGGGTGGGCCGCTGGTCCATCCATCGTCCGCGAGCTCGTGCTCGACGCCGTGCTGATGGCGGTGGGTCGCCGACGCACGCGCGGCATGCTGATCCATTCCGATCCGGGAACTCAGTTTGGAAGCGACGCGTGGAGGCGTTTCCGCCGCTCGAACCGAGCATGAGCCGGAAAGGGAACTGCTGGGACAATGCGGTGGCGGAATCGTTCTTCGGCAGCTTGAAGAAGGAGCGGATCAAGAAGCGGATCTACAAGGACCGCGAAACCGCGGTAGCCGACGTCGCCGATTACCTCGACACATTCAATAATCGGACGAGGCGCCATAGTCACGTCGGGGCCTTAAGTCCCGAACAGTTTGAAGCAGCCCACAGGACACAGCGGCCGGCTATCCACTGAACCCTGGAAACTCCAGAGCTTCATCGCGACTGAACGCGACACGCCCGCCCGCTCGAAGTTACGGACCGCGGCGCGGCGCAGGTCGTGAACGAACCGCCCGGGCACTCCGGCACGAGCGCAGGCCCGGTGCCAGGCCACGCGGAAGTCCCCGATGCGCCGGCCAAAGCGATGGAAGACGAACGGGAACGTTCGGCCCTCATCGTTCTTCGTGGTGCCGGGGTCGAACCGCAGCGTACCGGCCGTGAAGTCGACGTTGCGCCAAGTCAGCTGATTCGCCTCGCCAATCCGCCACCCGGTGAGATGCACGAACACGATGAGTATTCGAATGTCGGTCGTCTACTCGCCAGCTCTGCGCCCCAGAGGTATGCTCATGGCGATCATAGGCACCGCGCAACGTCGTTTGCAGAGCGGAGGGGTCGGATGGGTGGCCGAGAAAGTAATGTGTTGGGTGCACTCGCACTTCTCTTCGCAACACTCTGCGTGCCCCGCGCCGCAGGATCAGCCCTCCCTGCTCCTGCGGCGGCAAGGTTGCCGATAGAGCAACTGGTGCGTCCGGACGGCACGCCGCGCTTTCAGCCGGAAGGCTACGCTCCGTTGGAAGCAGCCACATTGCCGATGGCGGGAGCAACCACGACGGCCAATGTGGGCTGGGACGGACGATTCTGCTCACCCGGGATGAACAACGACGTCACGGCTCTGGCGGTGGACGGGAGCGGAAACGTTTACGCGGGCGGGGATTTCTCGACCTCCGGGGGAGTGACAACGAATTACGTCGCGCGCTGGAACGGTACGAGTTGGTCGGCCCTCGGCTCGGGGATGAATACCGGCGTCCTTGCGCTGGCGGTCGGCGCGGGCGGAACGCTATACGCGGGGGGAGCTTTCTCGACGGCCGGGGGCGTGAGCGCATACCGGATCGCGCGGTGGGACGGCGCGAGTTGGTCGGCGCTCGGCCCGGGGTTGAACAGCCCCCCGTACACCATCGTCCGCGCCTTGGCCGTGGACGGCACCACCCTCTACGCGGGGGGAGATTTTAACGTCGCCGGCGGCGCGGCCGGAGACAGGGTCGCCCGCTGGAACGGCGCGAGCTGGTCGGGCCTCGGTTTGGGGACGAACGAATCCGTCACAGGTCTGGCCGCGGACGGCCACGGGAACCTGTATGCGGGCGGTGCATTCACGAGCGCCGGAGGCGTGGGAGCGAGCTACATCGCCCGTTGGAACGGCACGAGCTGGGCGGCACTTGGCGCTGGGATGAACAACTACGTCAATGCCGTCGTGGTGGATACAAGCGGGAACCTTTACGCGGGCGGGTACTTCACGACCGCGGGAGGTGTGAGCGCGAACCACGTCGCGCGCTGGAATGGCTCGAGCTGGGCGGCTCTCGGCTCGGGGACCAGCAACTATGTGAATGCCCTCGCG
>JBDSKE010000054.1:0-9626 GCA_039917105.1 Candidatus Eiseniibacteriota bacterium
AGACGATCTGGCGAAGCCCTGTGTCCATGATGGCCGCGTCGGGAATCAACACACCTTCTGCCGCGTCTCCGTCCAGGTCGACATTGGCGTACATGCCCGGCTTGAGCACCTGGCCAGGGTTGTCGAACACGAATCGCACGCGAAGCGTCCGCGTCTGAGTGTCCAGGAACGGATAGATATATTGGATGCGCGCCATGTGTACCACTCCCGGCTCATTCGGCAATGTCAGCCGCGCCCGCTGACCAATGCGCACCAAGGAAGCCTCATACTCGTAGACCTCGGCTTCGATCCAGACCCTCGAGAGGTCGGTGATCGTGAACAGGGTCATCCCGGGTGTGACCTGCATGCCTTCCGACACATCCTTGGAACTGACGAATCCCGAGACCGGCGCATCCAGCGTGACCGCTCGCTGCGGCTGCCTGGTGCGCTCGAGTTGCGCCAGGAACTTTTGTGGCACGTCGAACAACTGGAGTCGCCGTCGCGCCGATTCGACCAACTCCTGTCCCCCGCGGCGCACTTCGGGCACATTGCTCTGGGCGAACTGCGCGGCGGACTCCAGCGCTCGTACGAACTCCTGTTGCGTCGCCAACAACTCCGGTGAATACAGCGTGAGCAAAGGTTGTCCTTTTCGCACCGCTTGCCCGCTGGAGCTGACGAAGAGCTTCTCGACCCAGCCGGAGATCTTGGTCTGCACTTGGCGAACACGAGTCTCGTCGACTTTCACCTCACCCACCGCGCGAACCGTACGGGTGAGACTGCCGCGCCGGGCCACCGTGGTCTGGATTCCGGTGAGCCCCATCTCCTCCGGTCCCAGTTCGACGACCGCACGCCCCGGCACGGTGCTGGCCGCTCCGCGCTCATCCGAATAGACCGCGATGTAGTCCATGCCCATGCCGTCCTTCATCGCAACCGGCGAGGTGATCGACGCATCCATCGGATTGCGATAGAAGAGCAGACGCCGGGTGCCCGTGGCCACCCCAGGAGTGGGAGCCGATGCGAGAGTGTCCATGCTCTTACCCTCCGGTGCGATGGGCACGAGCTTCATGCCGCAGATCGCGCAGTCTCCCGGTCGGTCAGAGGTATAGGTGGGATGCATGGGGCATCGGTACCCGGCGCTGTGTTGATGCGCGGACTTGTTGCCATCGCCCGAGCAGCCCCACACGGCCACGAGGGCTCCTCCAGTGATCAGGACGAGCATCAGGAAAGCGATTGGGAGGCGGGTCATGGACCGTCTTGCAGGGCGAAGCATGCTGGTTCGCGGGATCATCGTCCGCTCCTCTTTGCATCCGTGGGGACAGGTGGCGCGATCAAAAGCTGTAGTTCGGCCCAAGTCACGTATCGCGCAGCTTCGCGTGCGGCTTGTCCCGTGCGCGCTTTGAGCCAAAGATCGAAATCCTCGACCACGGTCGAAAAATCAGTCCGACCCACAAGGTATCCAGACCTCGCAGCATCCAGCGCAAGGCTGCTGTGGGGAACGATGGCTTCGGCATAGCGTGCGACCTGGTGCTGTGCGTTCGTCCAGTCCGCTTCGAGCCGGGTCGCTTCGGCACGCGCGGCCGACTCGGCATCGCGCAGGGACTCGCGGGTGGCCTGCAGGTTCTGCGCGGCCGCGCGGACCATCGGGGTCTGGTTCTGGCCGCTCCAGAGCGGGAGGTCAAGCCCAAGCCGAAGGGTCACGGCCGGGTCCTTTTCGCCCCGAAAGCCAATGCCCGCACCAGCGACGAAGTCGGGCCAGCGCTCCAGTCCAGCCGCTCGGAGCTTACGCTCGGCGGCTTGTACCTCGGCGCGCCGCTTGGCGACTTCGACCGATCCCTGCAACGCCACGTCCTGCCATGGCATGGGCGGCACGAGCGGGACAGGCAGCAGGGTCACTTCTCCGATGGACGCATCTCCTGGCGCATCGAGCAATCGGTTCATGGCGGCGACCAGGCCGCTGCGTTCTGCCGCCAGATCATCGATCCGCTCCGCCACGCGTGCCTGCACCAATTGCGCTTTGAGCATGGGTTCACCTTCGGCGACGCCAGCGCTGTATCGGTCGCGAACCGTGGCCGCCATCACGCCCAACAACTCGTGCCCGTAAGCAAGCGACTGCTGTTCGCGGTCCGCGGCGTACAGCCGCGCGTAAAGACTCCGGATATCGCGCGCCACCACGCGCCGCAACAGTTCCAGATCCTGTTCGCGAACCCGGACCTCCGCGATGGCCACCTGACGGCGAGCGCCACGCTTGCCGGGGAAAGGAATCCCCTGGGTGATCTGCGGACCGATCATCGACATGTCCTCCTCGCCGACGGTCCACCGCGGGAAGTCAATGTCCTGCATCATCAACTCAACCATTGGGTTGGGGAGCGCTCCCGCGGGCCGCTCCAACTCATGGGCTTCGTCCACGCGAGCGCGCAGCGCCGCCAGAGCTGGCGCCCGACTCAGAGCAATGGCGACGAGCGAATCGGGCGCGGGGGCGGCCACCTTCGCCGCCACCGCGGGCCTGGACGACAAGGCGAGCAATCCGGCCCACGCCAGAACCCCCAACCAGAACACTGACCTCATGAGACACACTCCCCTTGCGCGACTCTGCATCGACCCGATACCCGATCACGCGTCCGCAATGAGGACGGAGGCGCGAGCATCTTTGGCGACTGACGTGCGGAATCAGCCCAGGCAGGGAGGAGCGCGGAGGCCGCGAGCGCCCAGATCATCCGGAAGTGGAGGACTTCCGGCGATGAGCGATGGATGCAGGCACTCAGCGAACTGGGGCAGCGCGATGACCTGGACAACGGCGTCCATCGCGAGCGCCGCCGCCATCCGTATCTCGGGGACGACTGGTACCACCCCCGAAAGCGTGGCTGTCACAGGCCGGAGGTGACAGCACCCCATTGGACAGGGTGCCGGCCGCCCCCGGTGTGCACGCGGGCAGGCTGCGCCGGAACCGCAGCACCCATGACTCGAGCGGGTTGGGGTGGGGCTCGCCGTCGCATGCTGCTGAAGTCCCATCCAAGCGCAGCGCGACTGCTCATGCGGCAGAAGCAGCGCGAGCAGGACGGCGAGCATCAGGCTTGGGATCGACATGCGCTTCATCGAGAGCTCCAGATGAGGTGACGCACAAAAGCCGTCACATCGACCGTTGGACTATACCACTCGAATGCGGACGGGATGTTGGCACCAACCGATTTCACCTATTCCTGTCCCACTTTGGTTGAACGCAGACGCAGCGCGTTGCCGATCACCGAGACCGAGCTGAAGCTCATGGCCGCCGCGGCGACCATCGGGCTCAGGAGCCAGCCGAAGACCGGATACAGAGCGCCGGCGGCGAGCGGAATCCCAAGCACGTTATAGATGAATGCGAAGAACAGGTTCTGCTTGATGTTGTGCATCGTGGCCCGGCTCAATTGCCGCGCGCGCACGATTCCTCGTAGGTCACCCTTGACCAGCGTGACGCTCGCGCTCTCCATCGCTATGTCCGTTCCGGTCCCCATCGCGATCCCCACCTGTGCCTGCGACAGGGCCGGGGCGTCATTGATCCCGTCCCCTGCCATGGCGACCACTCGCCCCGCAGCCTGCAGTTCCTTGACCTTGGCGGCTTTCTGGTCGGGCAATACATCGGCGATCACCTCATCGATCTGTAGTTCCTTGGCGACCGCCTCCGCCGTCGTCTTGCTGTCGCCGGTCATCACCACGAGCCGGATGCCTTCCTGACGCAGTTCGCGAAGCGCTTCCGCTGTCGTCGCCTTGATCGGGTCGGCGACCGCGATCAGGCCCGCGAGCGCGCCATCGACAATCGCGAACATGACGGTCTGCCCTGCCGCGCGCATCTCCTCGGCGGTGACTCCGAGCGTGCCTGCCTCGAGCTTCGCCTGGGTGAGCACTGCTGCATTCCCGAGTTGCACCGTGTGTCCGTCCACACGACCCGAGACTCCCTTGCCCGTCTGCGAGGCGAACTCACTCGTGGGCGACAATGCAATCCTGCGTTCCTGTGCGCCTGCAACGATCGCCGCAGCAAGCGGGTGCTCGCTTCCGCGCTCGAGGCTGGCCGCAAGCCGCAGCACTTCGTCTTCCTTCCACGTCGCGGCGGTGACCACGCGCACCAGCTTGGGCCTGCCCTCGGTCAGTGTGCCGGTCTTGTCGATGACCAAGGTGTCCACTGCGCGCAGGACTTCGATGGCCTCCGCGTTTCTGAACAGCACCCCCATGCCCGCCCCCTCTCCGGTGGCGACCATGATCGAGATGGGCGTTGCCAACCCCAGCGCACATGGGCAGGCGATGATCAGCACCGCGATGGAGTTGAGCACGGCATACGCCATGCGGGGCTCGGGGCCCACCGTAGCCCAGATGGCAAAGGTGATGATCGCTGTTGCCACCACCACCGGAACGAAGACCCCCGACACCCGGTCGGCCATCTTCTGGATCGGTGCACGACTGCGCTGTGCCTGAGCCACCATCTGCACGATTCGCGCGAGCAGCGTCTCGGCACCCACACGCTGTGCTTGCACCACGAGCGATCCGGTTCCATTGATCGTCGCCCCGACCACGGCACCGCCAGGAAGTTTCTCGGATGGGATGGGCTCACCCGTGACCATGGACTCATCGACCGCGCTCTGACCCTCGAGCACGAGACCGTCGACGGGGATCTTCTCCCCCGGGCGCACACGCAGGCGATCGCCGACCACCACCTGATCGATCGGAATGTCCTCTTCCGTCCCGTCCGGCCGCAGCCGGCGAGCGGTCTTTGGCGCCAATCCGAGCAGGGCGCGAATCGCCTCGCTCGTGCGGCCGCGGGCCCGTAACTCGAGCACTTGGCCGAGCAGGACCAGCGTCACGATCACCGCGGCGGCTTCGAAGTACCCCGCGACGCGCCCGCCATGTTCTCGGAACGCGTCCGGGAACACCTGCGGTGCGACGGTTGCCAGCACGCTCTCGCCGAATGCGACCGAGACACCGAGGGCGACCAGCGTGAACATGTTGGGACTTCGATGAGCGACCGATTGCCAGCCGCGGACGAAGAACGGCCAGCCGGCCCACAACACGACCGGGGTGGCGAGCACGAGTTGGAGCCAGGTCAGGAACGTGGCTCCGAACAGTCGCTCGATCGGGCGGCCTGGAACCATGTCGCCCATCGCCACGACGAGCAACGGGGCGGTGAGCACGGCTCCGACCCAGAGTCGCCGGGTCATGTCGGCCAGCTCCGGATTCTCGGTGTCGTCCAGGGACACCGTGAGCGGTTCGAGCGCCATGCCGCACTTGGGGCACGCACCTGGTCCCCTCTGGCGGAACTCCGGATGCATCGGGCAGGTGTAGATCGTCTCCGCACCGCTCGCCGCGACCATTGCCGGGACAGCGGGCCGCAAGGTCTCCGCGGGATTGTTCCCATAACGATCCGGAGCGGCGCGGAACTTCTCGAGGCAACCGACGCTACAGAATCGATATTCCACACCGGCATGCTGGTGGCGGTGCGGCGAATCCTCACGAACCTGCATTCCGCAGACGGGGTCGAGGAAGGCGGCGGTTGCGCTCGGCTCGCTCATCGGATTGTTCCCCTTCCCCATGGGTGGGTCACTTACCCGCGATCCCGGCGAGGTGCACTTGGGGTGTCGTCCCCGCCTCGGTCCACGCGAACACGATTGCTCTTCCTGATCTCACCACTCGGGGGCACCCGCTTGCCCTGGCAGCAGAAGTCCGCGCCACTGTGATCGCCGCCGGCAATGGCCCGTGTGCTGGGATCCGCCGGGCCTGGAACAGCGCGTCACGACCGCTGGATTCGAGCCAAGTGGCAAGCGCGGACCCGTCTTCCAGCAGAGCGATGTGCACCCGTCCAAGCGGACTGCCGTCATCGATCCGAATTGCAGGGCCGAAGCTCGCGCCTGCATCCTCCGAGAAGGCGACATGGACCCGGGGTGTATCGCCAGCCGCGGTGTACCACGCGATCGCAACATGCGAGCGCTCTGCGGCCAGGGCAGGACCATTGACGGGGCATCCGGCGATGTGCCAGTTATCGGCGTGTACCGGACGCGGTGGCGTCCAGCGGCCGCCCTCGCTGCGGGTCACATAGATGTCCCGCACCTCGTCAGGGCTTCTGTCTCGGTAGGCCACCAGAACACCGCGGTCGGTTGTGACTGCCGCCGTCTGACAGCAGTCGCAGGTGCGGTTGTCGAGTTCGACTTCGTCCAGGAGTCGGCCATCCTTCGTGATCGTTGTCGCCCGGAGGGCCATGTCCGGCATGGGTTCGGGCGAACCCTCCTCGTGCCCTGCCATCTTCCGGCCATCGAGCCACACCGCCCATGCGCCATCCCCATTTGCAAGGAGTGAGGCGAAGCCGTGCTCGCTGGCGGTGCCGTCGCGATGCGGCGTGATCGGCCGACTCCAACTGCGCCCTCCGTCCTCGGACTGGCTGACGCGAACATCGTAGGCATACGTGCCCGCGCCGCTGCGCCAGAGCCAATGCGCCGCCAGACGATTCCCTCCCAGTGAGCGGATACTGGGGAAGTCCGCCCAGTTCACGAAAAACGAATCGCCCGATGCGATGGTGGCTGGGCGGGACCATTTCTTGCCGTGGTACGTCGCGCAGCGGAGTGCCATGGCCGTTCCGTCGACGGGCTCGAGCCAACACATGACCAGCCCCCCATCCGGCAGGGCTGCAAGGTTCGGTTCACGGCTCCCCGCTCGCGTCGGTGTGGCAATGCTCCATGGCGCGGACAGCCCCGTTGGGCCGTCCGCACCTTTCGCCATTGCTCCAACCGGAGCGAGCATGCTGCCCACGATCAGGGCGACATGCATCCTGGCGGGGATCATTGAACGGCGAACTCGCATGTCACTTCATCCCCACAACACTCTTGATCGCAGCGAGGACCGCATCGAGTTTGGCGTATTCCGCCTGCGTGCCGCTCAAGTCCCCGGCATCCCCAAGCTCGTCGAGTCGGCTGGCCGAAGCTTTCACCAGGTCGACCATGCCATTGAGCCGGGTCGCATTCGCAGGCGTTGCGGCGTTCGATTTGTCCGCCAGCGCCACGACCAGATCGCGAATCCCGAAGGCGAGAGGGTGGACGTCCTTGAGCTGGCCATTCTGGATCGTCGTGGACAATCGGCCCTGCTCGGTTTCGATCTGGGTCCAGATTCCCTCGACCGTGGCCGCCGGCGTGATGACCACAGCGGACTCTCCCTGCTCAACCGTACCGCTTGGTGCAGCAGGCGTCGGCGTGACCTCGGTTGACTGCTCGGTTTTCTCAGACTCCACAGTCTTGGTCTTGCTTGACGAACACCCCGCGAGCACAAGCGCGCCCGAGAGCGCCACAAGCGAACTCCAACGCATCGTGTATCGATTCATCGCGTACTCCTTTGGTTGAGTGTTTCACGGCAGTGACTGAATCTCGTTCAGCGCCCGGGCTCACGAATCCACGGGCTCTCCCGCCATATACTTCTCCGCCGACTTCCGTCCGAAGCGATAGAACACGGCCGGCGTGACGACCATGTCGAGGATGGTCGAACTGATCAAGCCTCCCAGGATCACGGTCGCCACGGGGTAGAGGATCTCCTTGCCCGGCTCGCCCTTGGACAGGACCAGAGGGATCAGGGCAAGACCCGCGGTCAACGCGGTCATCAATACGGGAACCAATCGTTCAAGGGACCCGCGCACGACCATGTGCACGTCGAACGTCTCACCCTCCTCTTTCATCAGGTGCAGATAGTGCGAGATCATCATGATGGTGTTGCGGGAAGCAATGCCGGTCAGGGTGATGAACCCGACCAGCGAGGCGACCGAGAACGTGCCACCCGTGAGGAAAATGGCCACGACACTGCCAATGAGCGCGAGCGGGATGTTCAGGAGGATCTGCAGGACGATCGGGACCGAGCGGAAGTGCGCAAAAAGCACCAAGAACATGGCAGCCAGCGAGAAGAGGCTCAGGATGCCGATCAACCGCGTCGCGGACTGTTGGCTCTCGAACTGCCCTCCATAGGTGATGAAGTAGCCGGTTGGGAGTTGCACGTCCTTACCCACCCGCTTCTGGATATCCGCGACGACTCGCCCCAGGTCCCTGCCGCTCACATTCGCCGAGACCACGATGCGCCGTTGCACGTTCTCGTGTTGAATGACATTGGGTCCGCGGGATTCCTCGACCCGGGCCAGCACCGATAGCGGCACTTTCGCCCCCGAGGGAGTGTCAATCAGCGCGCCGCGAATGGCCTCCACGCTGCCTCGCGAGGCGTCGTCGAACCGGACCAACAGGTCGAAGGTCCGCTGGCCTTCGAGAACCTGTGACACGACCCGACCATTCAAAGCAGTCTCGAGCGCTTCGTTCAGGTCGCCGACATTGAGGCCATACCGTGCGAGCGCCGCGCGATCGCCCTCGATCCGCAATTGCGGGACCAGCACCTGTTTCTCCGTCTGAAGATCCACCACTCCAGGCACGGTTCCCATGGCCGTCTGGATCTCGGCCGCTTTGGCGCGCAGCATGTCGAGATCATTCCCGAATAGCTTGACTGCAATCTGGGCGCGAACCCCAGAGAGCAAGTGATCGAGTCGGTGCGAGATGGGCTGGCCGATATTGACGAAAACGCCCGAGATCTCTGCCATCCTCGCGCGGATATCACCCAACACCACGTCGCGGCTCCGTTTCGAAGGGCGGAAGTCCACGTCGATCTCGCTGTAGTGAACGCCTTCGGCGTGCTCGTCCAACTCGGCCCGTCCCGTGCGTCGCCCGGTCGAGATGACCTCGGGAACCCGCAGGAGTTGCTTCTCAGCGATCACACCGAGGCGGTTGGATTCGTTGAGCGACGTACCCGGAGCAGCAATGACATTGATGGTCGCCGTGCCCTCATTGAAAGGCGGGAGGAATTCGCGACCCATGAGCGGAACCAAGGCCGCTGCCCCGAGTACCAACACGACAGCCCCGCCGATGACGATCTCCGGGTGCGGCAGCGTGAAGTCGAGCAGCCGCCGATCCCACTGCTTGAGGTGGCGAACAACGAACGAGTCCTTCCCTTCGGCCATGACCTTCGCACCGGGCAGCAGGTACAGGCACAGCGCCGGGGAGATCGTGATTGACACCACGAACGACGCGAGGATCGAGACGATGTACGCGATACCCAGCGGCGCGAACAACCGGCCTTCGATGCCGCTCAGGGCAAAGAGCGGCATGAACACGAGCACGACCATGATCGTGGCGTAGACGATGGAGTTACGGACTTCCGAGGAGGCTTGGTACACGACCTGGAGGACCGGGCGGGGGTTTGCGGCATGTCGATTCTCGCGTAGACGACGAAACACGTTCTCGACATTGACGATCGCATCATCGACCAACTCGCCGATGGCGATCGCCAGGCCGCCCAGTGTCATTGTGTTGATCGAGATGTTGAGGAGATGGAACACCACAGCCGCCGTGACAAAGGACAATGGAATGGCGGTGAGCGTGATTGCCGTGGTCCGAAAGTTGAGCAGGAAGAGGAACAACACGATCAACACCAGGATTGCCCCATCCCGGAGCGCCACCTCGACGTTGTGAATCGCCGCTTTGATGAAATTGGCCTGTTGGAACAGGGGACGCATCTTCACGTCCTTGGGCAACGAGGGCCGGAGTTCTGCCAGCGCAACTTCGATCCGCTTGGTCAAGTCGATGGTGCTGGCGCCCGGCTGCTTCTGG
>JBDSKE010000055.1:0-8697 GCA_039917105.1 Candidatus Eiseniibacteriota bacterium
TTCGCGGCCAGAGGAACGCCCACCTCCGCGATGATCGCGCAGGCCATATTTCTCGAAGTAGGTATAGTCCGCATGCCCGGGACGGAACACATCCTTGAGCGTGTCGTAGTCCTTCGAGCGCTGATCGGTGTTGCGCACCAGCATCATGATCGGGGTGCCGAGCGTGACGCCCTCGAATACGCCCGACACAATCTCGACGGTGTCGCTTTCCTGGCGCTGGGTCGTGATCGCGCTCTGACCGGGCCGGCGACGGTCCAACTCGCGTTGGATATCGGCCGCCTCCACGCGAATGCCCGGCGGCATGCCGTCCACGACCACCCCCACTCCACCGCCATGGGATTCACCGAAGGTGGTGATCTGGAACAGGCGCCCGAAGGTCGAACTCATTGCTTCTTCTTCCCCTTGGCGCCGGGCAGCTTCTTGCGCTTGACCGCTGTGGCATTGAGTCGGGCGCGGAACTCGAGGTGCCCGTTCACCATCCGTTCGAACTGGTGCAGGTAAGTGGGGCGGATGTCCGCACGGGCATCGGCGATCCAAGCCTCACAGCGCTGCCACGTGACCACGTCCTCGCCGGTGTGGTCGAAGAACAGGTCGGCATGCAGGACGCCGCGGTTGAGAAGTGTTCCCACCATTTCCCAATACGAGATCGTCATGCGGAACCAGCGGTCGTGTTCGGAGTGCGACAGATAGCGGCTCTTGATGTCGGACCAATTGGCGTCTTTGGGGAAATCCGTCAGGAACCACTTGCGCGCTTGGCGCAACTCCGGATCGCGACGGATCTCATACAGGCGCAGCAACAGTTCGGCGTCAGCGTGCGTGGGCTTGCGTGCCATGTGGCGTTCTCCTCCATGAAAGTGGCAGGGGCGCGCCATCGCTTGGCACGCGCCTCCGCAGCATACTCGCCTTCGTCACTCGGGCTTCCACTCCGGCAGACGACTGGGGGTCCACGGCGCGCCGGCGGCCTCGGCCCGGGACTCGAGCGACGTGAGGTCCGCAAGGATGGCCTTGAGTGTGCCGATCATCTTCTGGTACTCGGCCGCCGCGATCGCGTACTGACGTTCATGGGTCACGGTGGGCTTGGCGAGCGTTTCCCACGCCCCTCCCACCACTTGATTCAGGCGTTCGGCCAGCGTCGCCGAGGTGGGCTCGTTGTGTTCGCGGATCGAGCCATCCCCATTCATGACGATATCCAGGTCCAGTAGGCGCGTCTCGACCTGGCGCGCCTGCTGCTCGAGCGCGGCGACATCGCCCGGGGTGTCCTGCAACGCCACCTTGAGGTGCTTGACGCGTGTGGTGGCATCGGCGGCCGCGCGTCCTGCACCCAGCATGGCGCGTTGCAAGCGGGTGACCTTCTGCTGGAATGCGACCGTGGCCGAGCGGTCGGTGAGGGCGATGGATTCCCCACCCAACGGGATACACTGAAAGCGCTGCGGATCGCCCAGCACGCTGGTGAGGCCATCGACGCGTTTCTCGAATGTGACCGTGTAGTTGCCGGGCAACGCCAGCGGTCCACCCCCGGCATCCTCGAACTCGCCGCGCTCGCGTGGCTTGAGCGTGGCCGGGTCGGGCGCCGGGTAGCGCAAGTCCCAACTCGCGCGATGGAAGCCGGCGCCCGTTTCGCCCTTGATCCGGCGCACGATCCGCCCCTGGTCGTCCCTGATCGTCAGGATGACCGCGGGGGCCTCTTCACGGAACTCCGCGCGCAGACTGTCCCAACCGGGATAGTAGTTGTCCCCGCCCGTTTTCTGGACCTCCTTCTCCCTCTCGCGTCGCGCGTCCACGCGTGACTTCCAGTCATCCTTGAGGAAGTAAGTGAAGACCGCACCCACCGGCGGGTTCGGCGCTGTATACATACGTTCGCCTTGCTCGGCCGGCCCATCGCGTCCCATCGGCGAGCTGGGGACATACATGCGGGCATTGCGGACCGGCAGGAGCGTGGCTTCCTTCTGCAGTTGAGGCTGCTTCATCAAGCGCAGCGCTGCCATATCGTCGAGTACATAGAAACCGCGACTGAAAGAACAGACGACGAGGTCATCCTCGCGCTTCTGGATCGCCAGATCACGCACACACTGCATCGCCATGCCACCCTTGAGTTGCACCCAGCGCTTGCCGCCGTCCTGCGTCATGTAGACACCGAACTCGGTTCCCACGAACAGGAGCTCGGGGTCCTTGTGGTCCTCGACGAATGCGTACACAGCGCAGTTGGCCGGCAGGTCGCCTGAAATGCTGATCCATGAGCGGCCCTGGTCCGTGCTGCGCAGCACATAGGGCTTGAAGTCGCCCATCTTGTGGCGCTCGCAGGTCGCATAGACGGTGTTGTCCGCATGTTGCGAGGCCACCACACGCGAGACGAACGCCGACTCGCCAACGCCCGGCACCGAGTCAATGCGGCGCCATGTCTGCCCGTCGTTGTCACTCACCTGGATCAGGCCATCGTCCGTGCCCACATACAGCAGGCCGACCTTTCGCGGCGACTCATCGATTGCGACGATGTTCCCGTAGAACGAGGTGGAGGCGTTCTTCGCCACAGCATCCACGCCCCATACGCGGCCCATCACCTTGAGGCGATTGCGGTCGATCTGACGCGTCAGGTCCGGACTCACCGGCTTCCATGAGTCGCCGCGGTCGTCGCTCTTCCACAGACGTTGCGAGGCATAGTAAAGCCGCGTGTGCAGGTGCGGGCTTATGATAATTGGGCTGTCCCAGTTCCAACGGCTGCCGGCCTCGCCCGGCTCGGGCTGGGGCTGGATGTCGACGACGTTGCCCGTGCGCCGATCGTGCCGAGCCAGGCCACCATTCTGGAACTCCGAATAGATGATATTCGGGTCGGTCGGGTCAACCCGCGGCTGGAAGCCGTCGCCGCCGAGCGTGATGAACCAATCCGAGTTGCGGATGCCATGTGTGTTGCGCGTGCGGGAGGGTCCACCAATGGTGTTGTTGTCCTGAGCGCCCCCATAGATGTTGTAGAAGGGCAGATCGTTGTCGACATCGACCTTGTAGAACTGCGTGATCGGCAGATGCGACATGTACACCCACGTCTGGCAACGGTCGAACGTTTCGTACAGACCACCGTCGCAGCCCACCAACATGTGGCGCGTTTCGTCGGGATCGATCCACACGATGTGGTTGTCCACATGCTTGTGCTTCTCCCCTGCGCGCTTCCAGGTCTTGCCCCCGTCCTCCGTGACCATGAGGAAGGTATCCACCGAGTACACGCGGCCAGCCTGCTTGGGATCCGCGAACAGTTCGGTGTAGTACTGCGGGCTTGTGTTCATATAATCGCCCTGCTTGTTCCAACTGGCGCCATTGTCATCGGAGCGGTACACGCCTTTGGCGTCGTTCGCCGCTTCGATGATGGCGTACACCACTTCGGGCGCGGCCGGCGAGATGGTCAGGCCGATTCGGCCCATATCCTCGGTGGGCAGGCCATTGGTGAGCTTCTTCCAGGTCTCGCCGCCGTCCAGACTCTTGTAGATGGCCGAGCCCGGGCCGCCGTCGATCAGCGTCCAGACTTTGCGGTGGCGCTGGTACGTGCTGGCGAACATGACCTGCGGATCGGTCGGCGAGAACCACACCTCGTTCGCGCCGGTCCACTCGTCCACCTTGAGCACCTGCTTCCAGGTCTTGCCCCGATCGCTCGACTTGTACAGGCCCCGATCGCCCCCTGAGGACCACAATGGGCCCTGCGCCGCGACGAACACCACGTCCGAGTGGTGCGGATGGACCCGCACCATGCCGATATGCTCGGACGCCTTGAGCCCCATGTTCTGCCAGCTCTTGCCGCCATCGTCGCTGCGGTACACGCCATCGCCCCATCCGACGCTGCGTTGACTGTTGTTCTCGCCACTACCCACCCACACGGTCATCGGGTTCTGCGGGTCGAGTGCCACGCATCCAACCGACGAGGTGCCCTCACTATCGAAGATCGGCGTGAAAGTGGTGCCCGCGTTCGTGGTCTTCCACACGCCACCGTAGGCCGCGGCCACGTACCAGGTCCGCTTATCGCGCGGGTCCACGACAAGGTCGACCACCCGCCCCGAAGTGAGCGCCGGTCCGATGTTCCGGAACTTGAGCCCCGCGAAGGTGCCCGCGTTGGGCTTGGATTTGTCCTCGGGCTTGTCCTTGGCGGATTTGGATGCGGCCTTGGCGGCCGGTTTGGTCACCACGGCATGCGCGACCGGCGCAGCGAGCGCCAGACACAAGAGGAGGCTGAGAAGGCGCTTCATCGAGGACATCCTCACATTGGATGGCAGGGTGCGCAGCCCGAGGCTGAACTTGGGGACGAGCGAGTAAGGCGTAGTCCGGGGCCAGCGTCAATGTTAGAGTTTCGGCATGAACCAACCTCCATGCTCTGGAATGAAGCGCGTCGCTCAACTCGACGACCTGGTGGAACGCGACAAAGACCATGATTGCCCAGGATTCGGACTGCATCATGTGTGCGTGAAAGTCGATGCGGTCGCCAACCTCCCCAGCCGCTTTGGGAAGTTCCGAATCGTGGCGTTCTGGAACAACCGCGACAACAAGGAACACATCGCGATGGTCCATGGCGATGTGATGGGCGCCGAGGACCTGCCCACTCGCCTGCATTCGGAATGTCTCACCGGGGATGTCATGGGCTCGCTGCGGTGCGACTGCCGGGACCAGCTCACGGAATCGCTGCAAGCGATCGGCGAACGCGAGCGCGGCGTGGTTCTGTACATGCGCCAGGAAGGTCGCGGCATCGGGCTCATCAACAAGGTGCGGGCCTATGCACTGCAGGATCGGGGCATGGACACCGTTGAGGCGAACCTGGCCCTCGGATTCCGTGACGATGAGCGCGAGTATTCGACCGCAGCCCATATGCTGGCTAGCCTCAATGTGGGCTCCATCCACCTGATGACCAACAATCCCAACAAGATCCAACAGTTGGAGCAACTGGGCATCAAGGTCACGGGCCGCATCCCGCTTGTGATTCCGGCGAATGAGCACAACCGCTTCTACCTCGAGACCAAAGCCGCCCGCTCGGGGCACCTTTTGGACTCCGATGGAAAGCAGCATTCATCCGAGCAGGATTAATCCGGATTCATGCTGCGAGTGCGGCGGAAGTTGATAGAATCAAGGGAACTGGGCGAAGACTCCGTGAGAGCAGCGCCGCCCGGCGGTCTTGGTCCCACCTCGCGAACAGGAGTAGTCCCATGGAACCCAGCCCCCAGATGACCGCCAAGCTCACGCTGCTCTGCGCCATGTGCCTCCTGCCTGGCATCTCGCACGCTGTGAATCTGGTACCCAATACCAGCTTCGAAACCTACACGAGCTGCCCCACCAGCTATGGCCAGATCTACCAGGCCGTGCCCTGGGACACGCCCACCACGGGCACTTCGGATTACCTCAACGCCTGCGCGCCGGTGGTGTTCCCCTCATTGAATGTTCCGCAGAACCAACTGGGATACCAGAACGCGCTCACGGGGGTTGGCTACACAGGGCTCATCCCGTACTCGGCCGCCGCCGATTATCGCGAGTACATCCAGGCACCGCTCAACTCGCCACTTGCCGCGAATGCGAGCTACCTGGTGAAATTCTACATATCGTTGGCGGACAGTTCGATCCTCGCGATCGATCGTCTGGGCGCCTACCTGTCCGTCGGTCCCGTGGGTCCGGTGCCCAACTATGCGCCGCTCGCGGTGACGCCCCAGGTGGAGAGCCCTGCGAATGTGTACCTCACCAACGCCAGTGGCTGGACCTTGATCAGTGCGACGATCGTAGCGGCTGGCGGCGAAGACCACATCACAATCGGCAACTTCCACGACGACGCCAGCACGGGGACCGTGGCGGGCCCGGGCCAGTGGCCAGGCGGCTCGTATTACTACGTCGAGGACGTGAGCGTGGAACTCGCCGTTCCGACCGAGCAGGCGTGTTGCATGTCGGACAACAGCTGCTCGATGCAATTCCCGGGCGAGTGCATGCTCCTGGGCGGATCGCCCGCGGGCCCCGGCACCACTTGCACGCCGAATCCGTGCGTACCCACCCGGACGAGGACCCAGTCGTGGGGAGCGGTGAAGACGATCTATCGATGAGGCAAGTCGATTTCGGATGATGCCTCACCGACTCGACGCGTTTGGCCAGGTTTCCACAACGAGTTGACCGCCAGCGCGGCGAGCACGAGCATCTGCGGCTCGATCGGGATGCGGTAGCGCGTTTGACTGAAGAAGCAGGCGTAAAAACCCGCGGTCGCGCAGATGATGCCTGCGAGCAGGATGCGTTGGTCGCGCCGCGCGTCGACTTGGAACAGCCCGATGAAACTGAGGAGCAGGACGGGTGTGAAGTAGATCGCACCCAGAAGCAGCACATTTGGCTGGTTGTACATGTTCCGAGTCTGAATCCGGTCGGGCATTGGCGCAAAGAAATGCCCGAACTCGAAGCCGATATCGTACAAATAGGCAGCGGGTTGTTCGATGGCCAACTGGGCCTCGTGGTGGAGGAACTCGGGCAACGGCCGGGGATCGGGCTTTTCGCCGAGCGGCAAGCGCACCTTGCGATACTGATTGACCGATGAGTCCGTGCGTGCGTAGTGCAGGACCCACTGCCCCTTTGCGATGAACACCTGAGAGCGGTTGCCCTGTTGTTGTCCGATCATCCGATAGGGCAGCAGGATCAACAGGATGGTCACCAAGGCCGCGCCGAGTGCGCGCGCCAGGTCCGCCCCCCGCACCCGCGTACGCAGAAGGAGCCAGAGGCCTATCGCCACGAGTGGCGCAATCAATACGGTGTCGGTCAGCAATCCCAAGACGATCAGGAGCCCCAGCAAGGCCCCGGTCAGCAGCCGAGGTCGGGCCTCGAGCCGCAGCGCCGCGAGCGTGATGGCCGCGAGCAGGAAAGTGTAGAGCGACGTCGGGTAGAGCATCGACGAAACGAACACGAGCGTCGGAGCGACCGCGGCAGCCAACCCAGCGATGATTCCGGCCCTGGGCCCTGCAACGTGGGTGGCGATCCGCCTCACCAACTCGACCAGAGCGATGCCCAACGGCAGCTGCAGCCAACGGATCGCCATGTAGTTCTTCACCCCGCCGATGAGAAATCCGAGTGCCATCAACGCCGGGTAGGCGGGAGCACGAGGCAGCGTCGGGCCGCTCGCCAAGCCAAGGAAATGCATCGCGACAGCCTCGTACTCGGCGGTGTCGCCGAATGACGGAGTGTTGCGCTTGGTGAGCAGGAACGCGATGCGGAGCACTGCCGCTAGCACAACGATTCCTACTGCTGGGGAGTTCCACCGCGGGGGGCCGAGGGTCACCGGGAAAGCTTACTTCAGCGGGTCGCTTGCAGTCGAGGATGTGAGGGTGGATCAAGCCACGAACCCGTCACCCTTACAGTTTCAGGACTCCGGAGGATTTCCCGTGGCCAGCGGCATCTCGATGGTGAAGACACAACCCCTGCCGGGAATGTCGCGCAACGAGATACTGCCACCGTCGGACTCGACGGCCCGTCGGCTGATCGCAAGGCCCAATCCCAACCCCGCTCGGTCGGTTCCGCGCTGTTCGAACGGTCGGAAGAACGCTTCTGCCGCTCCCGGCAGCAAGCCTCCGCATTCATCCTCCACCTCAATCGAAACGCGATCCGTCGACGAATGGGTTCTAAGCGAAACGTGCCCCGAAGGCCGGGTGAACTTGAAGGCATTGTTCAAGAGGTTGGAAATGGCCGAAGCGAACAAGTGCCTGTCCACGTCCACCTGGAGCCGGTTGTCCACCTGTTCGACCGTGAACAGAAGCCCGCGGTCCGCGGCATCCACTGCAGCATTGATCTCCATCTCTTCCAAGAACTCCGCGACGCGAATACGCTCCTTGTGGCGGTAGCCCGAGGTGAGTCGTACTTCAGAGACCGATCGGTCCACCAACTCGCGCAGTCCGCGAAGGCTTCGATCCAAGACGCCGAAGGTGCTCCCGGAGATACCGACCCTGCCGGTCTTCACGACCTGTAACGCGAGCGATGCGGTGTTGAGGTAATTGCGCAACTCGTGGGCAAAGAAAGCTTGGCGAGTGATCTCGTCCTTCGCATCCACGTCGCGCTGGTGAGAGTATCCGGTCACTGCACCGGCAATGGCGTTATCGAGGCATTTATTCAGGGTATGGAAATCCTCAGTACCGATGGGGACATGCACATCCACCGCCAACTCGGTCACCGCCTGGCAGATGTCGCCGTAGTCATGCACGACCTGAGCGATGGAGAATCCTTGCGCCAGAAGGTCGGACCCATGCTTATTCGCGCTCAGTCCGATTTCCGAGCCGGTGGATTTAGGATGCGCCGTCTGCAGCCGCAGGATGTCGCCCAGTTGGGTCAGGAACAAGGGCACACCGTTCGCAAGTTGGTGCGGCGTGGCATGCGGAGCGGTCCTGAGGGCAACCTTCTCCCTCGCCCTTCGGATGATCTCATCCCGATTCGTGACGATGAACGCGCAGAGATCCATGGGGTCCTTTGCAGGGGTTTGAAGGACGGTAGCACAGGCAGCAAATCGGCGGTTGAGATTCGCGGAAGCTCAAGGTTCTGCGGTTCGCGGCCGCCGTTCAGAACCGGTAAGGCAAGTGAAAACGGGGGTGCCCAGAAGAACTTGGCACCCCCGTTGATTCGTCGTGTTCTCGATGGAGCAAAGCCCGGGGGACGTGCCGCGCCAACCCGGGTGCGGACCTCTATGGAGTGGGCATGACGACAGCATTGCCGGCCAGCGCG
>JBDSKE010000056.1:0-12441 GCA_039917105.1 Candidatus Eiseniibacteriota bacterium
GGGGGTTGGACCGCAAGCTCGAGGTCGTGCATCGCATCGAGATGTTATGAGCGCGGCTCGCTCCGAGCGCCGCGCCATGGCCTGATTCGCAGTATCCTGTGCGCGCCCGCTTGACTGATCCGATGGAAAGGGTGCGCCATGATCTTCCGGATCCTCCTTGTGCTGTTGCTCGCCACCGCGCTCGCGGCACTCCTCGCCGTGTTCATTGGTAACCGCCGCTGGCATCGTGATTCCGGTGACCTTGGGTCCCAGGTCGCGAATTTCCGCCCGGTGCCCAGCGCCTCCCGCTTCGATGCCAGGGAGCTGACCGGCCTACCCGCACCCGTCGTGCGGTACTTCACGCACGTCCTGACGCCAGGACAGCACCTCGTCACGCGCGCTTCGTTCATTCAGGACGGCACTTTTCTGATGAAGCTTGGCGCGGATGGCTGGCGTTCGTTCCAGGCTCGACAGGAGTTCGGCGTCAGCCCGCCGGCGTTCATCTGGGACGCACGCATCTCGATGGGGCCTGGCATGCCCGTGTACGTGCGTGACTCGTATGTCGCGGGCCGTGGCGCCATGCGTGCGGAACTGCTCGCCCTCTTCCCCGTGGCCGAGGCGCATGGCACCCGGGAGATGGCGCAGGGGTCGTTGCAGCGCTATCTGGCCGAAGCCATGTGGCTCCCGACTTCCCTGCTGCCGAGTCAGGGCGTGCGCTGGAGCGCACGGGACGATTCCTCGGCCATTGCCACGCTCACCGATGGAGCGACCACGGTGTCGCTGGAGTTCCACTTCAATGCCGCGGGCGATGTCCGCCGCGTGTACACGCCTGCCCGGCTCCGGGAAATGGACGGCCGCTTCGTACCCATGCCCTGGGGGGCCGAGTGCAGCCGCCACGAGGAGCATGAGGGCATGCGCATCCCCAGCGAGGCCGAGGTGTCGTGGTGGGTGGAAGGGCAGAGGATGCCCTACTGGCGCGGGCGGATCACGCAAGCCAAGTACACGTTCGCGCCTTGAATCCGGTTTGGTACACTTGACCGCCTTGGGTCTGCATCCTTCACCGGGCCCACCTCGCGTCCCCAATGCACCGTGGCTCACCCCTTCGCCAGGACTCCATGCGCCTCGCCACCTGCCTCACGGTGCTGCTCGCCGGCTTCGCAACTCCCGCGTTCGCTGCTCCGCCGCGCGCACTATTCGACAACACGCACGCCGAGACCGCGGGTAACGCCGACTGGATCATCGATGCCGACCAGCCCGAGCCCATCCCCGCGCAGGCCACTGTCACGCCCGCCACGCCGCGGACTTACTGGCTCGGCGGCATCTCGTCGTGGGGAATCGACTTGGTCAAGCGCGGCTATCAGGTGTCGACGCTCACCACAGCTTTCGGCATCACCTACGGCAACGCGGGAAACGCCTACGACCTTTCCAATTTCGATGTGTTCATCATGCCCGAGCCGAACACGTTGTTCTCTCGCGCCGAGTCGACTGCGATTTTCAACTATGTGAGCGACGGCGGCGGGTTGGTGGTGGTGGTGGACCACATGAACTCCGACCGCAACAATGATGGTTGGGACTCGCCGCGCATCCTGAACGCGCTGGGAATCCAACAGGCATGGGGCATCCGTTGCGCCGTGACAGGCGACGCGAACAACTCGATCTCGCAGGATTCAGGCAACTACACCAGCGATTCCGCTGATCCAATCGTGAACGGGCCCAACGGCAAAGCCGACAGCTTGTCGTTCCACGGTGGAGACACATTCATCCTGTACCCGGCGAACAACCCGTCCGTGCGCGGGACATTCTGGATGACCGGCAACGCCCAGAGCAGCACCGTGAATGTGATGGCTGCGCGACTCACCTATGGCGCGGGGCGCGTTTTCATCGTGGGCGACAGTTCGCCGGCCGATGATGGGAGCGCGCAGGCTGGCAACAGCAGCATCTACGATGGCTGGGGCGAGGTGAGTGGGCGCGACAGCCTGGTGTTTCTGAACGCCACGCAGTGGGTGACGCGCCAGAGCGATGTGACGCCGCCGTCGGTCGTGGTGGTGTCGCCCGATGGGGGCGAGCAGTGGGACGCGGGCGCCAGCTACCCGGTCACCTGGAGCGCGTCCGATGCGAGCGGCGTTGACTCGGTGACCATCGCCTACTCGTTGCATGACAGCTTCGGCCCGTGGGTGGAGATCGCCCGCGCTGTGGCCAACACCGGCTCGTATCCTTGGACCACCCCGTTCGCCTATTCCGACAGTGGCCTGGTGCGCGTGACCGCATATGACCATTTGCGGAACTCGGCGGTGGACCTCTCGAACGCGCGCTTCACGCTGGGTGCCTCGTCTCTGGGCGCGGACGATGTTGCGGCGAAGTTGGCGTTGGCGCGCGTCTGGCCGAATCCTTCGCGCGGTGCGCTGACGCTGCGGTTCCGACTGCCGCTCACAACCCGCGCTCAGGTGCAGTTGCTCGACCTGGCGGGCCGCGTGGTGTGGTCACGCGATTTCGCGACAATGCCCGCGGGCGAGCACGACGTGGCGTGGGATGGACGCGATGCAGCAGGGCGTGCCGTCCCGGCTGGGCTTTACTTCGCGCAGCTCGTGACGCCGGTGGGCTCGAAGCTACAGCGAGTGGTGCGCATTCCTTAGGGTGCGAGCCGCCTCACTCACCTCCAAAGCCGCTTGAGCCCGCCCCACGAGGTGGGACGCACGGCGGTCGTGGTGTCCGCCATGGTGTCCCCCGCGGTGTAGATCCAGTCCGCGCCCGGGTCGTATGTTCCGTCCGCTGCGTTGCCGGCCACATAGAAGTAGACGGCCCCGGCTGGGGTGGGCGGCGCCTGCCATTGGAAGCTCCACTCGGCGGGCCCGCTCTGGGCTTCGTGGATGCCCATGCTGGTGTGTTCCACATACTGCCGTCCCGCCCAATCCCCCGCCGCCGCGTCGATGATTTGCAGAGTATCGGGGCTCGGCACCGCAAAGGTGCCCACCCCGCTTCCGTCGCTGGCTTTGACTGCGGTCAGCTGGAAACCCCAGCGTCGGTTCAGTGAATCGACCGTCGCGGTGCTCCAGAGCTTGACCCGCAGCGTATAGGTATTCCCCGGCGTATAGGTCTCGGGCAGGTCGAGGATCTGAACATAGCCGTTCGAAACGTTCAGGTTATCCACCTGATTGCCGCCGCCGTCGAACGTGATGTGACAGCCCGTGCAATTGTCCTCGGCCACGACCGCGCCCACAGCGGGCGCTCCGGTGCGGGAGGGCAGCGGACCGGACGAGAAGTTCGAAGTTGCGACGGCGGTTGTGACGCCGCCCAAGAGGACGAGCACGGCGATCCAATACGGTAGCTTTCGGAGCATGCGCAGGTCCTTGAAAGTGAAGAGGCGTGGCGGCACACGCGGGTGGATACCGGGCTCAAGTCTACTTCAGATTCTGCGCGGGGCGCGACGCCGGGCGCCCCATGTGCTTGTTCTGGTACATGCTGCGGTCGGCCTCGTTGATCAACTCGCCCGAGGACAGGCCTCCATCCCACTCCACCACCCCCAGGCTGAGCGTGGACTCGAACGGAGACTTGGCCTGGAAGTGTTCGTGGATGCGCCCTGACAGGATATCGGCACCTGCGCGGTCGGCCAGCACGATCAACACGAACTCATCGCCGCCCACCCGGTAACCGTTGTCCGTCCCCTCGCGCGAACAGGCGCGCACCACATTGCCCAGCACGCGCAGCGTGTCGTCGCCGGCACCGTGGCCAAACCGATCGTTCACGGTCTTCAGGTCGTCGACATCCATGTACAGGAGCGCGAGCGGATGGTCGAGCCGACGGGAACGCAGCATGGCGCGGGTCAGGTCCCGCTCGAGGCCGCGGCGGTTTCCCAGGGCGGTGAGCGGGTCGGTCACGGTCAACGCTTCGAGGTCATCCAGGTGCTCGCGGGACAATTGGCGTTCGCGCCGCAATAGCAAGATGACCCACAGGCCAAACCCGATCGCGAAAGCCGAAGTGATGCTGGAGGTCCAGATCTCCCTGGGCGCCCGGCCCAGCGAACCCGTCTCGTACAGCGACACCAACCACGGCATGAGAGCGAGCACCAGCGCCGCCATCAGCAGCGGGACGGTGCGAAGGGGGCTTCTGCTGATGGACCTGGGGGATTCGACTCGGCTCATGGTGGGGCGATTATGGACGGGCGTGATGGTCTTGCAAAGGGTTGGCTCGATACCAACCTGATGCAACCAGTTGTCGTCCAGACCGCCACCGCCTGCCTTTCGGGGCTGGAACCTGCTAATTTCACTGCGCATCCCAGCCCACTCGACTCGAACGGGAGACGGCCATGCCAGAAGTGACCTCCGACCTCAAGATCCGTCCGCTCGACGAACTCGATCTGCATGGAATCGTCCGCATCGACGAGAAGATCTCGGGCATCTATCAACCGGACATCTGGGAGTCGCGCGTGGCGTATTACATGCGCCGCGACCCGGGTGCCTCGCATGTCGCGGAGATGGACGGCAAGGTCGTCGGGTTCATGTTCGGTGACCTTCGCGCGGGAGAGTTCGGCATCGAGGAACCAAGCGGCTGGGTCGAGCGCTTTGGCATCGACCCGGACTTCCGCGGCAAGGATCTGGGGCGGAAGTTGTTCGAAGCAGTGTGCGCCCACTTCCGCGTCGAGGGCGCCAAGACGGTGCGAACACTGGTGGACGGTGACGACAGTAAGCTGACGGGTTTCCTCGGAGCGATCGGCTTCACGCGCTCGTCGCTGCAGGCGCTCGAGATCAAGCTCTGAGAGCGAGGAACAGTCTGCCATGATGAAAGTCGACGAAGCCATCCTGCCCAAGCGATACCACTCGGCGGTCGAGCACTGGCAGGAGCACAACTTCAAGGACTACCAGACCCTGCTCGACAATTGGGAGAAATACTTTCCCAAGGACGACAAGTTCTGCCTGTGCGCCAAGCTTGAACTGGGCACCCCCGACGTCATTCAGATCGGCGAGCAAAAGGGCGAGGCCAAGCGCATCAAACCCGACGAGCTGACGCCGGAGCAGGCACATCACCTGCTGGCCATCATCAAGGCGCAGGCGAGCACGGAGTTCGGCTCCATCCAACAACATGCGGGAACGATCGAGCGGGCCATGGATGACCAGGACAAGTTCTGGGTCATGCGCGTGATGGCCGAGGAACTGCGGCACGGGTACCAGATGCTGCACCTGCTGTTGTCCGAGGACTGGAGCCATGTCTCGGGTGGTGTCACGGGCGAACAAATGGTCGAGGAGATCCTCTCCATGACCACCGGCAGTCACGTGCTGGATGCGTTCAATCTCGACTACGATTCATTCATCGACAACATCGTGTTCGCGGGCCTGATCGACCGCGTCGGCAAGTACCAACTGAGCATGCAGAAAGTGTGCGCGTACAAACCGATGGCGGACAGCATGCCGCCGATGCTGCGCGAAGAAGCGTTCCATCTCGCCGCTGGCGTGATTCCCATGCGCCGCTGGGCGGTGAAGGCGGCCCAAGGCGACCCGCTCATTTCCATGCACATGCTGCAGCACTCGCTCAACAAGTGGCTTCCGCGCGGCCTCGAGATGTTCGGCGACGAACGGGGCGGCGATAAGAACGTGAAGTTCGGCTTCAAGGACATGAAGAACAACGAAGCGCTCGAGAAGTACTTGGTCGAAGTGACCAAGATGATTCGCGACGTGAACTCGCGCTACATCCGCGCGCGCTTTGCCGACTACTCGCCCGAGAAGACCGAACAGGTGCTGGATGAGCTCGAGAAGAGCCGCGGCACGCACCACGGCATCGCTTGGACCGACCTTCTCCGAGTGCCGGACAAGCGCTTCTTCCGCCGTAAGGGCGAACACGCATTCGAGATGGTCGGGATCGACGGCGAGGTGTTCACCGAAGCCGAAGGCTATCTGCGTTATCTGGCCAAGCACCTGAACGACGGTTATGTGGCGAGCCGCGATCTGGTGAACTACGCGGACTGCCTGCGCAAGGTGGCCGCTGGCGAGATGTCGGCGATGGATGCGGTGAAGGCGATGCCGAAGTTGAAGCGCGTTGGCGGCGCCTGCCCGTGCAGCAAATCGGTCCGTTGGGTGCTGGAAGAGACCGATGGGACAGAGACGACGGTGTCGGTGCGCGCTTCTTAGTCCCTCCTGGATCGCGATCCACCCCCTACCCTGCGGAGGATGGATGGACACGGGTGTTCGTGTGGCGTGGTGGTTGCTCCTACTGACGCTGGCGCCGGTGGCTTCCGCGGCAACGCTGCCCTCAGCGCCCTCGGCCCCACATGCTCCACGCGAAGTGCTCGTGGTCATGGCGCCCGAGGGGACGCTCACCTCCGGGGAGGACGGACAGGCTCGGGGACGAAGCGCACCGCTCGCGCTCGCGCTCCTGCGGCACGGGCTCACGCAAGTCGAACCGCTTCGACACTCGACGTCGCCTGCCGCCCGTGGGGTCCAGGTGTTGCGCCTCACGAGCGATCTTCCCGAGTTCGATCCGCTCGCCGCCGCAGCTGAACTCCGGGGCACACCGGGAGTCCTCGCCGCGTCGCCAAACCTGAGACTGCGCCTCCATCGTGCGCCGAACGACCCGCGCTTCCCCAGTCAGTGGCATCTGAGCAACAGCGCCGCGGGTGTACAGGCGCAGCAGGGGTGGAACCGCGAGACCGGCGTGGGAAGCGTCACCATTGGCATCATGGACACAGGCGTGGATATTGGACACCCCGACCTTGCCTCGAAGATCTGGGTCAATACGGCGGAGACTCCCGGGAACGGCCTCGACGACGATCTGGATGGCTACATCGACGACCTGAATGGTTGGGATTTCGGCGACCACGACGCCGACCCCTCCCCAACGCCTTTGATCGACCCAAACGTTGGAATCGACGAGGGCTGGCACGGTACGTTCGTGGCCGGACTGGCCGCCGGCGCCACGAACAACAGCGTCGGAATCGCTGGCGTCGCCTGGGGCTGCAGGATCGTCCCGCTCAAGGTCTCGGATGTGAATGGCGACATTGCGCTCTCGTCATTGGTCGAGGCCTTCGACTACGCGATCGCCCACCAGGTGTCGGTGCTCAACATGAGCCTGGGTACTTCGGACACCACCGCGCGCGCGTTCTTCCAGCCCTTGGTGAACGAGGCGATCGCCGCGGGAGTCGTCGTGGTGGCCTCGGCGGGCAATGACGGCACCGATATCCCAAGCTATCCCGCCGCATGCGACAGCGTGCTGGCTGTGGCCGCGACCAACGCAAGTAATCAGCGCGCCAGTTTCTCGAACTGGGGGTGGTACGTGAACATCGCCGCCCCGGGGGAAGCGGTGTGGTCGTGCATCTCGCGCAACTACGAATACGATGAGACCAGCCTGCTCTTCTTCGAGCTTCTCTGGAGCCACGACGGCGTGGAGCCCTATATGACAAACGACGGCACCTCGTTCTCGGCTCCCATCGTGGCGGGTGCCGCGGCCTTGGTCCGCTCGCATTTCCCGACCCTCACGCCCAAGCAGGTCGTGGAGCAGTTGATTGTTCAGGGTGATGTGCGCCTCTACGACAACCCGATCGGGCCGCGACTCAACATCGATCGTGCGCTCATCCAGGCGCTGGCGGTCGAGCCGGTGGCCGAAGGGGATGCCATGTTGCGACTCCAAACCCCCTCGCCCAATCCTGCCACGGGCCCGGCCCGCTTCACCTTCGCGTTGGCATTGCCCAAGCAGGTCCGGTTGGTGGTGTGGGATGCGCAGGGGCGGCGCGTCCGAACGCTGCTCGATGGGCCGCTCACTTCTGGGCAGCACACGACCGTCTGGGATCGCTTCGACGATGCTGGCCGGGCGTTGCCTGCAGGCCTCTACCTGGCAGAGTTGACCGCGGGCGAGTCGCACGCCGTGCGACGATTGGCACTCGTGCGGTGATTCTGCGGCGCATTCACTGCTGCCACTGCCGCAACATCGCGCGTTCGACCGCGGGCATGAGGTGGATCTCCTCCCATACCGCAAGCCTGGATCGATAGACGTACGCGGGTGGAGCGTTCGCAGTGATCCTTCCTTCCAGCCCCTTCCACGCGGCCTTCGCCGAGTCTGGCCGACCCGCACGACGTTCGATCGCGCCGCTCACGGCCTGCGCCAGATCACCCCACGGACCCCAGACCATCGCTTGGCGTGCATGCGCCCGTGCCGGCTCGATGGCGCCCGCCGATAGGTCCGCCCACGCGCGCAAGGCCTCGGCGGTGGGATTCTCTTCATCGAGCAGCTTCGCCTCGGCCAGTTGTGCACGTGCCGCATCGACGCGACCGGCGCGCAACAAGTCGCGAGCGAAGTCACAGCGCAGCTCCACCACGCCCGTCCGCTCGCGAACCACCTTCTCATAGAGGGCGAAGGATTCCTCGAAACGCGACGCAAGCGCCAGCGCGGCGGCGCGCCCATGCCTGCCCTCGGGATTGTCGGACTGGTACGCGAGCACCGAATCGAACGCCGCGATCGCGGCCGTCGCGTCGCCTGCGATCCAGGCGAGTCGGCCAAGCGAGAGATCGACTTGGTAGCGGTCCTCGGCGCGCACCGCGCTCCGAGCCGAGAGCAGCGCGGCGCGAGCCCCGGCGATCGGACGACCGGCATGAACCGCTGCCTGCGCCGCCGTGGTCTGCACCGGACCGCTCGCGGGATGTACCTTTCGTGCGCCCGCAATGACGGATTCTGCCTCGGCCGGGCGATTCCCCAACAACAATGCATTCGTCAATGATACCAATGCGGTCTCGTTGGTCGGCTCGAGTGCGAGCGCTTTGCGATAGAACGGAATCCCGTCGCTCACCTGACCGCGGCCCACGCGATCGTCGCCGCCTGCCGAGTACGCGACGGGGTAAGAACCGCTCAGGTCGGTGCGTCCGGCCAACTGCACCACGAGCGAGCGCAGTTCGGGATCCATGCGGTCCAACCGCTCGCGCACCACCTCGCGCGAATCGTAGCGGTCGCGCATGGGTGAATCGAGCGCGTTCGCGCCTTCGGCGAAATACTCGTACACACTGCCTCCGGCATAACGCGACAGGAACGCATCGTGCATCTTGTCGTCTCGCTCCTTCGCGCGACGGTAGTGCTCCTGGATCGTGCGTGAATCGTCGGCCGGCAGGACGCTGTGCACCTGATGCGTCAACTCATGCAGGACGGTGTTGTAACGATCAAAAATCGTGCGTTCCACATCCTCGATGCCGGTGACGGTGTGGTATCCGCCGCAGCCGCGCACATCGTCCCAAAGCCGCGAGTCGTACGAGATTCGCTGGTCGCGCAACGTTTCCAGGTTCGGGCACTCGGACAACAGCATGTGCACCGGCTTGATGTAGTAGGTGGCGCCGCCATCGATCAACACCGGCAGATAGGTCTTCCATGGCGCAACCGAGAGCGCCACGCGCTTCTGGTGCCGGGGGGACAACGAGCGCCAGTTGGCGACGAACTTCTCGATTCCCGGCACCTTCGGCATGGTGGCCGCAGCAAAGCGCGCTTCATACTCCGCGCGGTGCACGTCCACGGCGAACCGCTGCGCCTCGAGCGCCTTGGCCAACACGGCGTGTGCGCGACCGTATTCGGGACAGGCTTGGAGAGCGGCGACACAGCCCGCACGCGCCGCCGCGAAGCGGCCATCCTCGAAATCGAGCGAGGCCAGCCGCACTCGCGCATCGGCCCAACCGGGATGCGCCTTCACCAAGCTCGCATGGGCGGCGCGGGCGCCAACCCGGTCCCCCGCGGCCAGGCGGGCATCTGCCCGCTTGATCGCCGCGCGACCGGCAGCATCGGCGAATGCTCGGGGAAATGCCTGCGCGAGCTGCGTGTAGTTCTTGCGTGCGTAGCCATTGCCGAGCGAGTAGTGCGCGGCGTCATAGTCGGGCGCAAGTCGTACCGCCCATTCGCAAGCCGAGATCGCGTCATCGGTCCGGCCAAGCCGGATCAGCGACTCGGTGATGGCCATCAGCGCCTCGGCGCTGCCGTCCACCTCGAGCGCTTGGCGCAACGTCGCGAACGACCCGTCCCAGTCGCGGTGCTTCTGCTGCACGAATCCGAGCCCGACAAGTGCGGCATCCCGACGCGAGGCAGCTGCGGAACCCGCCTCGGCCGATTTCGGAATCACCGCCAGCGCACGCTGGAACAATGCCTCCGCACGAGGGTAGTCGAGCATGGCATAGGCCTGTCGGCCCGCGGCCAACAACTCCGGGATCGCTCGTGCATCCTCGTGCCCGGCGACTGCTGCACGGGTGAGCGAGTCGATCGCGCCTGCGTCATCACGCACGCTGGCCCAAGCCAACCCCACCGCTCGCTCGGCATCGCTGGCGGATGCCTCGGCTTGAATACGGGCGAGGAGCGGAGCGGCCGCCGCAAAATCCTGTACTGCGAGCAGTGCCCGCGCGCGTGCCACCGCCGCCTCCCGCGGGTCGCCCCTCAGTGATCCCGCCTGCCGCACGGCCTGCTCGGGTTGGCCGATGGCGAGCAATAGACCGATGCGTTCAGGGGTGGCATTGCCCGTGCCGGCGCGCACTTGTTCGAGCCGGGATCGGTAATGCCGCGCGACAGGCGCGAACACGCCCGTATCGGGCAGCGCCGAGGCACTCATGGCCACCCCCGTGGGGAAGAGAATCGTGCAGAACAGGACGACGAACGCCAGTGGATGGATCCGTGCGGACATGACGGCACTCGCTTGAAAGGGGTGGCGACCAGAACGCAGGCACATGCTGGCGCACGGTACACCTTGGCGAAGTGGACGGGGCAGGGTGAACCGGGGCATGCGCCTTGCCGATGACATCCGAAATGGCACCCGCGCCTTCGTGACAGCGCGCACGGGTGCCATTAGCATCGCATGCTCGCACCTTCCGCCTACCTCACGACCCCCGAGTCCCCATGACGAACCGCGCTTCCACTCCGCTCAAGCAGCCCCATGTCGCCTACTTCTGCATGGAGTACGGCCTGCACGAGTCCTTCCCCATCTATTCGGGCGGACTCGGCATCCTGGCGGGCGACTACATCAAGACCGCGCACGACCTTCGACTCCCCATGGTGGCCATCGGACTCCTGTGGGCGCGGGGCTATTGCGTGCAGAGGACCGGAGCGGACGGGCGGCCCTACGAGGAGTTCCCGGGCTACGACTCGAGTTTTCTCGAGGACACCGGCGTGCGCGTGCGGGTCCGCGTGCGCAGCCAGGAAGTGCCATGCCGGGTCTGGGTCACGCAGAAGTTCGGACACATCAAGCTGTTCCTGCTGGAGCCGCTGCGTCAGGAGGACCGCTGGATCACGCATCGCCTTTACGAGGCGGGCACCGACACGCGCATCGCCCAGGAGATGCTCCTGGGGATCGGCGGCGTGCGGGCGCTGGGATGGCTCGGCTACAACGTGCATACGTATCATTTCAATGAAGGTCACGCCGTGTTCGCCGGCATCGAGATGATCGCCGAACAGATGGAAGCGGGGGTGCAGTTCCCCGATGCGTGGAGCCGCGTGCGCGAGAAGATCGTGTTCACCACCCACACGCCGGTCAAGGCGGGCAACGAGGAGCATCAACTCAAGGACCTGCGGCGCCTGGGTGCGTGCCTGCAGTTATCCGGGGCCGAGATGCGTGCGATCGGCGGCGATCCGTTCAACATGACCGTGGCCGGCCTGCGCTTGGCCCGTGCCGCGAACGCTGTCGCGCAGTTGCATGGCGAGACGGCGCGTCAAATGTGGAAGGACGTGACGGGCGCCGCGCCGATTGGGGCCATCACGAATGGTGTGCATGTGGGCACTTGGCAATCCCCAACGATTCGTGCGGCCAATGGCGAGCCCGAGAAACTCTGGGAAGCGCACCAAGCGCACAAACGCGAACTCATTGCCGCTGTCCACCAGCGTGCCGGTATCGAGTTGGACCCCGAGTCCTTGCTGGTGGGCTTCGCGCGGCGGGCCGCCAGCTATAAGCGCAGCGACCTGATCCTGCGCGATGAAGCGCGGCTGCAGAGGTTGTTGGATGCCGAGAACGTTCGCGTGTTGTTCGCTGGCAAGGCGCATCCCGACGACGCTACGGGGCGCAACATCGTCGCGCATCTGGTGCAGGGGGCGCGGAAGTTCCCGGGCAAGGTGTTGTTCCTGGAGAACTACGACATGGCTTTGGGCCGTTTGCTGACGCGGGGCGCGGACGTGTGGCTCAACAATCCCATCCGCCCGCTCGAGGCGAGCGGCACATCGGGCATGAAGGCCGCCATGAACGGCGTGCTCAATGTGAGCATTCTCGACGGGTGGTGGCCCGAGGGGTGCGTCGATGGTGTGAACGGATTCGCCATCGGCAAGGAATTGCCGGGTGATGACGTCCGGGACCTTGAAGCGCTGTATGACACGCTGGAACAGCGCGTGCTACCGGCGTGGAGACACCCCGCCACCTGGCAGAAGATGATGGCGGCGAGCGTTGCCATGTCGCAGGGTCAGTTCGGCACCGAGCGCATGATTCAAGAGTATTTCCGTGACCTGTATCAACTCGAGGTCGCGACCCCGGCCTGA
>JBDSKE010000057.1:0-15259 GCA_039917105.1 Candidatus Eiseniibacteriota bacterium
CGCGCCCCCTTCGCGGCCTCATTGCGCGCGCCGGCGGCTTGGCCACAGGCGACCGTCAGGGCCGTCAACTCCAGCAGCGGCAAGTGGGCCAGGAAATCGAGCGACGCGGCTCCGCCATCGTCGGCCAACCGGACTTCGAACGGCAGCAGGGTTTGCGCAGCCACGCTGCAGAGGGCATCCGCCAACAACAGGGGCCGCTTGTGGGTGACGACGATCACCGAGAGGCGAGGCAGCCCACTCATGCGAAGTGTCGTCGCATGCGCATCATCGCTCGCTGGCGAACCGGAGTACGCTTGCCCATCGCGGGTCCGCCAGCTCGCCGCGCACGGTCCGCGTCTCGACCAGACCGCTCTTGCGGACGCCGCGCATTTCCATGCACAGATGCCGCGCCTCCAGAATCACGGCGACTCCGCGCGGCTGAACCAATCGCTCGAGATGGTCGGCCATACTCTGGCCGATGCGTTCCTGGAGTTGGGGACGGCGCGCGTAAAGTTCGAGCAGGCGGGCCGCTGCACTGATCCCGATGATGCGCTCGCCGGGCAGATACGCGACGAGCGCGCGCCCGAAAAATGGCACGAAATGGTGAACGCAGAGCGAATGGAACGGCATGTCCCGCACCATCACGAGATCGCCCTGGCCTGCGTGCGGGAATGTTGCCAACTCGAGTGCTTCGGTTGGATCGAGCCCCGCGAGGGACTCACGCCACAGCTCGGCCACGCGCGCGGGGGTCGCGAGGAGCTCGGGCTCCTGGGCGGGATCGAGCCCGAGCGCGACAATGAGCTGGGCCACAGCCTTGGTGATCGCGGCCTGATCCTGGCCCGGTGGCGGTGCGCTCATGGCGATTCTCCTGCGAAAACGCTCGCGGGCCGGCTGGGGAGCCGACCCGGGCGACAGAATGGAGCGGAAGAGGGGATTCGAACCCCCGACCCTAACCTTGGCAAGGTTATGCTCTACCGGGCTGAGCTACTTCCGCGTCACAAGAGCGGCGCGAAATATAGCCGTAGGGCCGTTCGCCAGTCAAGCGCGTTCCCCCAGTTGCAACGTGACCCGCGAGCGGCTACCAATGCGAGTCATGAGCATCCTCGTGCAAAAGTATGGCGGCACTTCGGTGAAGGATCCCGAGCGTATCCGCGCGGTCGCAGCTCGCATCGCAGCGGCGCGCCGGGCAGGGTCCGACATGGTGGTGGTGGTCTCGGCGATGGGACATGCCACCGACGAACTCATCCGTCTGGCGCATGAGGTTTCACCCAAACCGAGCCGGCGTGAGATGGACATGTTGGTCACCACGGGCGAGCGCGTATCCATGGCGCTGGTTGCCATGGCGCTGAATGACCTCGGTATCGAGGCGATCTCGTTCACAGGATCACAGAGCGGCATCCTGACCGACGATGCGCACGCCAATGCGCGCATCGTCGCGATCAAGCCGGAACGCATCTCTGGCGAACTACAACGCGGGCGCGTCGTGATCGTTGCGGGATTCCAGGGAGTCAGCCCGAAAACGAAGGAAATCACCACACTGGGCCGCGGTGGTTCCGACACCACGGCGGTCGCACTCGCGGCGGCGCTGAAGCCCGCAAGCTGCGAGATCTACACCGATGTGGATGGAGTCTTCACCGCTGACCCTCGGGTGGTGAAGGATGCCATGATCATCGGATCCATGTCCTACCGCTCGTGTTCGGCGCTGGCCCATTTGGGGGGGCGCGTACTCCATGCGCGATGCGTGGACCTTGCGGCGCGCGAACGCGTTCCGCTCACCGTGCGGTCCTCGTTCAACGAAACGCCGGGCACCCGAATCGTGGAGGCCGAAGTGGAAACACCCCGTGTCGATGCCATCGCCCACCAGAGCAGCATCTCGATTGCGATCGCCGAGGGCAACGCGGGCGGACGCGGCGAAGCCCGCGGCATCCTCGAGAGCGTTGCGGATGCGTTCCCTATGCTCGAGCTGGTGGCGCACGAGCAGGCGACATCCACGCATGGCGCGATCATCTGGATCGGATCGCGCGAAGACGTTGAACAATTGCACGCCACCTTCCGTGAAGTGCGCGGGCCCGGCGGCGAATGGTCCATGCACATCGAACATGACGCAGCCTTCGTCTCGTGCATCGGGTTGGGCCTTGGCGTTCGGGAGGTTGCGATGGCCGAACGAGCGATGGAGAAAGCAGGCGTGCCACTTCTGGCGCTTCGGACGACTCCCTCGGCGCTCGTGTTCCGCGTCCCGGGCCAGGATTGCCACACCGCTGTGCGCGCCATGCATGGGGTGTTCTTCCCCAGTGCTCTCTGAACCAACTGGCGACGCCCGTCTCCCGATTGCGGGACAAAGGATGTCCTCACGACGCCGCTTGGGAATTGCATTGATCCTGATTGTCGCCATTGTCCTTCGCGTGCTGGGCATACGGTACGGTCTGCCATCATTGTTCTATTTCCATGACGAGCCGCAAGTGGTGCTCCGGGCCCTTCGGTTCGGAACAGGGGACTTGAATCCGCATTTCTTCGGCTGGCCGGCGATCCTGTTGTTTGAAGTAGCCTTCGTCAGCTTCATCGCGCTATTCATCTGGGGACGGCTCGCGGGGTGGTGGAAGGACGCTGCGGGCTTCGCCGCGGGCTACTTCAAGGATCCGACCGCCTTCTATGTCCTCGCCCGCATGCAGAGCGTCCTCAGCGGAGTCTGGACCGTTTGGATCGCAGAGCAGCTCGGGCGCGCCGCATACTCACCTACGGTGGGGCTTGCGGCCGCGGTAGGCATGACCGTCTCGGCGCTGCATGTCCACTACTCCCATCTCGCACACCCCGTGATCGTGCTCACCGCCTTCATGAGCCTGGGGCTGTGGGCATGTTGCAAGCTGGCCGTGGACGGCGATGCACGCGACTTCCAGGTATTCGCCCTGGCGCTTGGCCTTGGTAGTGCTGCGCAGTACCATGCGATGCTGCTCATTGCCCCGCTTAGCGTTGCGATGATGTTGCGGGTGCGCGCCGAGCCCGGCGGTGCCGGTCGTTGGATCGGCGGCGCCTCGCTCGCGGTGTTCGGGGGCATCGCCATTCACCTGTTGCTCTCCCCCTACACGCTTTTGGACCATCACCAATTCCTGCACGATCTGAATTACGAAGCAACCAAGGCTTCCGGCGGTAGTGCGGGCCCACGCCCACCACTTGCGGCCATTTCCGCCTTTGTGATTGACGCACTCATGCCATCACTGACACTGCCCGTGCTCATGCTCGCCGGAATCGGCAGCCTGGCAGCCCTGTGGCGCCGCCGCCCCGCCGACCTCGTCCTGCTGTCCTTTGTGCTCAGCTACTTCTTGGTCATGTCGCGCTCGGGCATCGTGAACGATCGGTATGGGCTGCCGCTGGTGCTTCCCGGCCTGCTGTTCGCCGCGCGCTGGCTGGAGGATGTGTTCGCGACCGTGCCTCACATCGCGCGTCAGCGCTGGCTCGTGCCGGTCTCCATATTCATGATCTCGCTCCCGTCTGCCGCACGATCCCTCGAGACCGACCTGACCATGATCCGCGGCGATACACGCATCGATGCATTGCACTGGTTCGAGCAGAACGTGCCGACTAACGCGCGCGTGGTGGTCGATATGCATCGATTCCGAAACACGGCCTCCCCGCCTCTGGCGGAGAATGCCGTCCGCCTGCGCGAACGGTTGGAGGAGATTCGCCGCGGAGATATGGTTGTCTCGGGCAGCAGCCGCGCATACGAGCCGTACTATCGCTACCAGCTCGAGCATCCACATCCCATCGCATACTATCTGCGCAGCACGGATATGGGTGGCGCCATGCGACCCCTCGATTCCTATCGAGCAGACGGGTTCGAATGGGCGGTCACGAGCGATCTGGCGCGCACGATTCATGAACGCTCAGCGCGCAGCGGTGATAGTCTGGGCATTCGCTACTACCTCGAGCTCGACCGCGATGCTGAGCTGGCCGCGGAGTTCCGGCCGCGCCGCTGGACGCGCATGGGCCCGGTCATCCGGGTGTATCGCCTGACCCGCAAACTCTAGGGTGCGATCGGCTTTTGGCGCAGCATTGCCCGGAGCGGCCAAAGCGAAAGCAGCGCGATGCTCACCAACCCCAGTACGCCGGTCACCTGCCAACCAGCACCGAACACACCCTGCAGCGGGCCCGAATCCAGATACCAGGCCAATGGCAGCAGCACGCCATAAACCAGTAGCCATCCTCGCCGATCCGCATCGGGTGCGGCCCACAGCGCCAACAGGGGTGCCCACATTAGGGCGTACATGGGCATGAACTTGGGCGCGAATGCGGCGAATGCGGCAAACTGCCAGGCGCCATGCGCCTCGGCCCCCACGCCGCCTTTGCGCATCCGCCAGGCTCCCCATGCAACAAGCAATAAGAAGGGACTCCACCCCGCTGGCCCCAGATCGATTCCCAACAGCACGACCGGGACGCGCCAGAGCGTAGGGCCGACTCCGAAGTTGGCGCCCTCGAGCGTGAGTGGCTGCAGGATGGGGGCATGCATCATGAGCAACGCTCCGTAACCCACCACCGTCGGGATGGCCGTGCCCAAAAGCACAGCACCGCGCCTCGCCCCGGCCGCAAGCACGAACGGTAACGCGAGCAAAAGGAACAATGGCTTGGTGATGAGCAGCCCGATCCCAAGCGCGAGCCCCGCGAGCATCGCTCGTTCGCGTCGCATCGCCCACCACGCGAAGCAAACGCAGCATGCCGCGAGGCTCTCGTCCTGCGCATAGCGCACCGTGAAATACCAGACCATGGGCAACGCGCACCACGCCCACGCCGCCTCGCTGTCCTCTCCCTCTGCGGCCGCCAGCGCGCGCCACGCCCCAAGGTCTGCCAGCAGGAACAGTACGAGCGGGCCGATCATGCCCAACCCCCGTACCGTGAGCCCGAGCAAAGGCGCGAACAGCGGCGCATAGGCCGAGTGGAAATCGCGGTACGGGACGCCACCTTCGAGCGCAGCGCGCGCCTGTGGCAGAAAAAATGTGAGTTGGTCGACTCCTTGGTGCCCGAGCAACCCCCAGATCACCGCGGATAGACCCACACGCGTCAGCAGCCAGGTGAGCCAACCCACCACGGCGGGACGACCGCGCAGTCCAGGAAGGTCGCGTGCGGCCGCCATCCACAGTGCCCCGAGTAGGATGGGCACGAGACTCGCGAGCGCGAGCAAGGGGCGGGTCTGCCAAAGTTCAGGATTCATGCAGGAGACACCACCATAGAATGCTCACTTGAGTTTCGTGGACTTCTTTGCTCCAGAAGTATAGAGAGCAACGGCCGCGCGGATGAGCGCTTTGAACGCCTTCGCGCCAACCTCCTCACCCTCGTGAATGTCGATTGCGCGCCTCACTTTCCCCTCAAGGCTCGAGTTGAAGAGCTTGGCAGGATCTTTCAAGGACGCGCCCTTATGGAAGGTCAGCTTCACGATTGATTTGTACGACTCGCCCGTGCAAATGCCCCCGTCATGCGACCACACCGGGGTCCCCATCCACTTCCACTCCTCCACAACATCAGGGTCGGCCTCCCGGATGAGGGCGCGCATCCTTGCGAGAGCATCGCCTCTCCAGTCATCCAATTCGGCGATCCTTTCGCTGATCAGTTTGGACGCCGCCTTGCTTGTTGGCTTGGACTGACTCTTCATCTTGCTCCCTATCGTTCGGGATGGTCAGAATGTGTCGCGCACAGAACTCATCGTGGGCACGCGCCCCTGCGCCACGCGTTCGAGCGCTTCCTCGTAAAGGCGGTCGTATTGATCAGCCGCGACCTGCCAGCTGAAATCCCGCGCCATGCCATTGCGCTGAAGTTGCCGCCACAACCCGGATTCCTGTCGCAGGGCGAGTGCACGGCGCAGAGCCATGATCATCTCATCAGGCTCGAATGCCTGGAATACAAAGCCATTACCCTCGCGCGTAGTCCGATCGAACTCGCAAACCGTGTCGGCCAGCCCACCGGTTGCACGCACGACCGGCACGGTGCCATAGCGCAGCGAATACATCTGATTCAGTCCGCAAGGCTCATAACGCGAGGGCATCAGGAAGATGTCCGAACCGGCTTCGATGCGATGCGCGAACGCCTCATCATGGGCAGTCGCGAAGTACCACTGGTGTGGACGCGTGTCCGCCAGTCGGCGGAAGAAGTCCATGTATCGCGGCTGGCCCACGCCCAGGATGACAAAGCGAGCCGAAAGGTCGCATAAGGCCTGTTCGGCGGGTTCGAACAGATCGAAGCCCTTCTGCTCCACCAAGCGGGAGATCAGACCCACGATTGGCCACTCCGGTTCGATGGGGAATCCGCATGCCAGAGCCAAGCCCCGGGCTGCCGCGGCCTTACTCGCCAGGTTCTCGCGCGAATAGTGCGAGTCCAGATAGCGGTCGGTTGCCGGATCCCAGACCGCATCGTCGATCCCGTTCAGGATTCCCCGCACATCACCGCTTCGCTTGCGCAGCACCCCCTCCAGTCCGTAGCCATACTCGCCACTCGACTGGATCTCGCGCGCATAAGTGGGACTCACGGTGCTGATGAGATCGGAGAACACCAATCCCACCTTCATGAAGTTGACGCGGTTCCAGTACTCGAATGGGCTCTGGGGGTAGAACACGTCACGCGGAAATCCCGCAACGCCGAGCACCCAGGGATCCACGATGCCTTGATAGCCGAGGTTATGGATCGTGAACACGGTCGCCATCGCATCGAACAGGGGCTCTTCGGCCTCGTGCGTGCGCACGAAGCATGGCGCCCAGGCAGCCTGTTGGTCGTGCGCGTGCAGCACATCGAAGTGCTCACCGAAACCCTTGAGGCCCTCGACCGCGGCACGGCAGAAGAACAGGAAACGCTCGGCATTGTCGGGGTAGCCTTCGCGTGTGCTGGGGTCGTCATACAGGCCTGGGCGATGGAAGAACCGACGGTCGCCCGTGTGGTCCACCAGGAAGACCCGCTGCTCGCCCTTGGGGTCTTCGGCCAGCGCGAAGTGAGCCGGCTCCTGCCCGACTCCCCAGGGCACGAGCGCGCGGCCAAGGTCGTGCACGCACCAGCCGCTCGGCAGGATGATGTCGCGATAGTGAGGGATGACCACCATCACCCGGTGCCCGCGGCGCCCCTGTTCGAGCGCTAATGCCGAGACCATGTCCCCAAGGCCGCCCACCTTTGCGAGCGGGGCCATCTCGCTCGCGAGATGGACGATGTTCAGGGGCTTCATAGGCGTCCTCCCCCTTAAGCGAGGGCGACGATCTCGCGCAGGTATTGCGCAGCATCTTCGGGCGGAGTCGGGTTGATGTAGAACCCAGAGCCCAACTCGAAGCCAGCGACCCGGGTGAGCTTCGGCATGATCTCGAGGTGCCAATGGTAATAAGGCAGGTCGTTCTCCCCGAGCGGTGCGGTGTGCAGCACGAAGTTGTAAGGCGGCGAATCGAGCGCCACATTCAGTCTCTGCAGCGTGTCCTTGAGAATGCGAGCGAGATCGAGGAACTCTGCTGCATCGTCGATGGTGTGGAAAGACGAACGGTGTTCGCGCGGCAGAATCCAAGTCTCGAATGGAAAGCGGGAGGCGAACGGCGCGATCGCTGCGTAGCGGTGGGTGGTGCTCACCACGCGCCGAGCGTTGCCCTCGGCCAACTCCTGGTCGAGGATGTCAGTGAATACGCACCGTTCCTTGAGCTGGTAGTACGCCCGGGCCCCATCCAGCTCTTCTTGGACCATACGCGGGATGATGGGCGTGGCGATGATCTGGCTGTGCGAGTGCGCCAGCGTCGCACCGGCCCCGGCGCCATGGTTCTTGAACACGAGCACATAGCGAAGACGCGGATCCTTTTTCAGGTCCAACATGCGCTCGCGATACGCCATCAACACCTGTTGGATCTGCTCCACCGGCATGTCCGCCAGTTGGAGGTCGGGATCGGGGCTTTCGATCACCACCTCGTGCGCGCCGACGCCATTCATCTTGTCGTACACACCGTCGCCTCGACGATCGAGCTGCCCTTCGACCTCCAGGGCCGGAAACTTGTTGGGGACGACGCGGACCTGCCAGCCCGGGGTATTGGGCTTGCCCCCGCCTGGGCGCACCGCGTAGACCTCGGGCGGAGTCATGTCCTCTCGGCCAAGCGAGAATGGCGAGAACGCCTGCGACGGCGGCAAGGTCTCGGGAACGAAGTTGGAGGGGCGGCGGCTGCGTTCGGTGGAGATGATCACCCAGCGGCCCACGACAGGGTCCTTGCGAAGCTCAGGCATGTGCCGTCCTTGCGAGTTTCATCCCGGTTCACCGCAAACCCGGTGCAGGTCTTTGGAGCCGCAGGAGTCTAAAGAGGTGACTTGCGCAGGGTCAAGACGCCCGTTCCCGGATGGGCGGGAGCGTTCATCCGCGAGAAGTCATCGGCCGCCTTTCGGAGGCGGTCGAGGCGAAAAGCGCGCGGCTGGCGGCTTCATCAGCCGGTTGGAGCAGACGTCCACGGCGCGACATGGCAATGCGCGCGGTGGAGAGGAACTTGGTGAACTCATGGTCGACGGTCGATTCGCCATCCCACCACGCGAACGCGGGAACTGATTTGGGCGCGAATCGTCCGCCGCCGAACAGATTGGCTCCCACCCCGATACTGGCGCCGGTTGGAAGCAACGACCCGATACCCGTCTTGACGTGAGCCCCGATCAAAGAGCCAACCTTGGCGCTGCCGCTCTCGATCTCCACCCCATCGACCCAGACTCGCACCAAACCATAGTTGTTCTTCAAGTCACTCGTCGTCGTGAGGGCGCCGAGGTTCACCCACTCGCCGACGATGCTGTGTCCGAGGAATCCGTGGTGTCGCTTGTTGCCATAGCCCTGCCAAACGCTTGCCTCGACCTCGCCCGCGACTCGACATTCGGGACCGAACGTGGTGCCCGAGAGGGTGCCACCGAGCAACTGAGTGCCTGTCCCGATCACACAGGGCCCATTCACCACGGTGTGAGGCGCAATACGCGCGCCGCGCCCCACGTGGATCGGACCGTGCGAGGCGTCAAGGACCGCGTACGCCCCGATCGAGGCGCCCGCCTCGACACGGATTCGCTCCGCGGACTCCAAGGCAACCAGACGATGGACGTCGCCTTGGAGCACCGGCTCCATGTGCGCAAGGTCCGCGCAAATCGCATCCTCGTTCCACGCGAGCAGGTCCCACGCATAACGGATGAAAGTCGCGTCGACGACCAATGCGGGCAATCCAAGTGACAGCAGCACCGTTTCGAAGTCCTCACCCCGACCCACGCCAGGGCGCAGCATGCGGAGCGGCACCCGCGCGCCGGCGATGCGGCCATCACCCAGAAAAAGCGCCGGGGCGCGTTGTGCAAGCGCGGCGGGCAGCCATGGGCCCGGCAGCGCCGCGGCATTGACCACCACGGCCTCGTCATCGGCGCCGATGCTGGAAGTATCCTGGACTGGAGCATGGTGCCACAGCGGCATCACCGCGGACCGCGCCTCGATCGTGAACAACGGCAGATGCGTGGCGTGCATCCAGCGACGCGCCAGATCGCTGGAACCGAACGCGAGAGCCGGCACGGGCGATAGATCGGTGAGTGGGCGAAGCATCCGCCAGTGGCGATCCTCGTACAGCACCAGCCGCTGCATCATCGCTGTGGCCTCTGCTCCCTCACCAGGAACACGCCGCTGAATCCGGATGCCACAGCACGGTCCCGCAGTGCATCGGCTGCGCCTCGCGGCAGGCATTGTTCGGTCCGAACTTTATAGCGCCCGGCGTCTTGGACGATCACCATCGGCACGAGCAATAACGAGCGCGCCGCCGCCTGCATGGAGACTGCTTTGGCGCGCTCGAGTGGTGCGGCAACTTGGATACGCCAACACGTGTCGGGCTCAGCGGCGATGGGAGCAGCGGGCGGCGGCGGCGTCACCGGATCTGGGGCGGGCGTGACGCCCAAAGGCCGCGTCGAAACCGGCACTGGCACGGGATCGGCCGTGTCGCGCAGGCTATCTCGACCCGAATCGGGGGCAAGTGCCGAGGATTGGGGTCGGGCAGGAGGCAGTGTTTGCGCGCCGGTGAGCGGTTCGGGGATGTTGCCGAGCACCAAGAGCGCATCTCGCGAAGGCAACGAGTCAAGCACAGCCCTTCCCCCTGCAGGGGCGGAGTTCATCGGCGTCCCCATGGCGGGCGGGTTCGGCGCCGGAGCAGCAGGAGCAGGCACCGGCACCGGACCGGGCCCTTGGGCCGCGCAACCCGCGGCCAGGACAAGGAGCGTTGGCATCAGCCTCCGCAGCAGCGAACGCACCATCCATCCAATCGTCCAGCGAGTCGTCCTTGCCATCATCGTGCACCTTTCGCGCGCACCATTTCGGTGACCTGGCGCACCTGTTCGGACCGCTCCAGCGGACACGCGAGCGTGGCCCCGTTCACGTTCACAACCACCGTATCCTTCAGGCCCATGGCAGCCGCTGTGCCACTTTCGCCCACCACGACGCAGCCATCGCAATCCACCAGCACGGCATCTCCGAAAGCGACATTGCCGCGCGCATCGCGCGGCTGGCGGCGGGCCCACGCGCTCCAACTGCCCAAATCATCCCAGTCGAAAGTGGCCTCGATCATGACGGTATCGGGCGAGCCCTCGAGCACTGCGTAATCCACCGAGATCGATTCGAGTGCGGGGAATCGGTCGCGCAGGGCCTGCTCGAACGCACTCTCGTCCGTCGCAGCGAACGAGAGCGGGCGCAACGCGTCACTGATCGCAGGACGACTCGCCGCGAGCGCATCGAAAAACGCCCGGCGCTGCCATACGAACATTCCGCTGTTCCAGGCGTAGCCGCCCGCTGCCAACCACTCGGCCGCGATTTCGCGACTGGGTTTCTCGGTGAAGCGCGCCACGCGGTAGAGCCGTTCGCCCAACCCGGCGCCGCGCTGGATGTATCCGAAGTTGGGGTCGGGCTGCGTGGGGGGAATCCCGAATGTGACCAGCACGGTGTCCCGCTCGGCCACCTCGAAGGCGCGTGCAAAGTCGCGCGCGAAAGCTGCCTCGTCATCTATGGCATGGTCGGCAGGCAGGACCGCAAAGGCATCGGACTCGGAGAAGAACGCGGCGGCTGCGGCAATCGCCGGTGCCGTGTTGCGCATGACCGGTTCACCCACGACAATCGCGCCGGGACACTCGTGGCGGCACGCCTCGACCAGCGATTCCGCTGTCATGATCACGATGCGCTCAGGCTTGGTGATGCGCAGGGCACGTTCGTACGTGGCAGCCAACAGGGTCCGCCCGCGCGCTGCAAGTGGCAGCAGTTGCTTCGGACGAGTCGGCGTGCTCCAGGGCCAGAAACGCTCGCCGCGTCCGCCAGCCAGGATGAGCACACCGCGAATGGGAGCGATGGGAGTCATGCGACTGAAAGGGTTAGCACAGGCGAGCGGTTCGCGTCACGCCTTCTTCCCCGCGACATCGCGGTACAACTGAGCGGTGGCCTCGGCGACATTCTCCCAAGAATAGTGCTGCAAGATGTGTTTTCGCGCGCGATCGCCATAGCTCGCGACCTCCTCGGGGTTCGCGATGAGCCGTTCCAGTTTGGATTTCAGGTCATCGACGTCTTTGCTGCGAAAGCTGACGGCGCACTCCTCGGCCACCTCCATGTTCTCGGGGATATCCGAGACCAACACGCAACGGCCGTAGGACAGCGCTTCAAGCAGTGCGATGGACAGACCCTCCATGGTGGAGGGTTGCACCACGCAGTAGGCATTGCTCCAGAGTTCGTCGAGGCCCTCACCGAAGACATAGTCGAGCAGGCGGATGCGCGGGCTTTCATAACGCTTGAGCAGGTCGACATAGCTCTGCGAGAACGACAACCCGCCCACGAGCGCCAGGGTCATGTCAGTGTCGATACGCGAAAACGCTTCGCACAGATAGTGCACGCCCTTCTCAGGCACCAGGCGACCCACGAATAACACGTATTTCCCGGGAGTCAGGCCCAGTTGCAGGATTTTCTTGGCCACACGAGGTTGAGGCAGGTTGGTGCCGTTGGGGATGAAGACCGCGTCGGTGCCGTGCTGGACCCGAAAATGTTCGCGCAGCGTCTTGCTCACGACGATCGTACGGTCGGGGAACTTGGCAGCCGGCCGCTCGCACCGTTGCAGGAACCAGCGCGCGAACCGTCCCCACTTCTCGCGCTGCCAGTCCAGGCCATGCACGGTGACGATGGTTCTCGATCCCGTCAGGCGCGGTAGCGCCGAGAACAAAGCCGGGCCAAGCGCGTGGAAGTGCACAATGTCGTAGTCGCGCAGCATGGATTCCAATGTCGCCCAGGTGACATGGGTGATGGCATCGAGGTGCTTGGTGTGGATGCTCGGGCGGCGCAAGAGCTTCACCCCGTGGTAGGTCGCGTCGGCGGGGGTGTAGTAGAAACGGCAGAAAACATCGACATCGATGCCTTTGGGCACCAGACGGCGCGCGATTTCATCGACATGGCGCTCGATGCCGCCGTACGTGGCTGGGATGCCCTTCTGCCCGATCATCGCGACGCGCATCAGGCAGCTCCTTGTTCCGTGGCGGCACGCTGGGACAACCGCGCCTCGTAAAGTTTTCCCAACTTCTCACCCAGTCGTCCCCAAGCATACTCGCCGAGCGCTTCGGGCGCTGCCTCCTCACGCGCGTTCCAGCCGCGGGGCCGGGCGCGCAATGCATCTGCAAGGCTCTCGGACTCGACCACGACGCAATGGGTGCTGAGGGATGGGTATCCGCGCAGACCGAACGGGGTCGTCACCACGGCGAGCCCGGCCGCCAGATACGCAGGAACTTTCACATTGCTTCCACCCCCGCCGATCATGGGATTGACCCCCGCGTCCGCTGCGTGCAACAGCGGCGTGAGTTCGGGGACCTCGCCCACCACTCGCAACCAGGACTCCTGCGTGTGCGCCAAGGACCGACCCACCGAGCCCACGACCAAAAGATGGATGCCATCCGAGGCAAGGGCAGGCATCACCCGCCGTACGAGTCCTGCGAGCGCCTCGCGATTGGGACCCCAGTCGGCGCCGACGAATGCAACGACGTACGCATCCTCTCGCACCCCGATCGCGACGCGGGCTCGCGCGCGCTCCTCGGGGCTCGGCGGGCGCAGTGCAGTCTCGTCGTAACCATTCGGAATCACGGCGACCGAGCCTTCGGGCACCCCGTACAGATCGCGCATGCGAACGGCGTCCTCATCGCTGCATGTGACGGTCAGGTGCGCGTCCCGCACCGCGGCACCTTCGAGTGCGCGCAGGCGCTCGCTCCAATAGGCCCGACGCCACACCCGTGCGGAGCTCTGCACGAATCGGTCGTATTCCACATTCTGCGATGCGTATACCTTGAGCGGCACGGCGCCAGAAGCCAGCATGCCCGCCAGGTTCAGATCGCACGCCAGCACATCGCCCTCACTTCCCAGCGCCACGCGATAGCGCTCAGCATTGGCGCGGTGCCCGCGGGCCGCATTGAACAGGGGCGCCAGGCCCATCCGATCGAGTCGCCAGGCCACACTCGTGTGCCATGCCTTGCGTCGCAGCAGTTGGACACCGGCCACGGTCTCGGTTGCGGCGGCCGTATTGCGGTTCGGAACCAGGCACAGCACGCGCACGCTGTGGCGGGCTGCGAGCCCGCGGGCCAAGCCGAACAGGCGCTGGGTGCCGCCCGAACGAGGTGGGTGGATGTCCGTATCGACAACCGAATGGACCTTCATACGGCCTTCACTTGCACCACCGCTGGCGACCTGCGCTGGGTCAATCCCACCAGCATCCCGGCGGTGTTGACGGTCCACATGAGCAGAGAGTGCAGGGCGAGGCGCGGGCTTCGCTTGCGCACCGAGAGTGCGACGAAAAAGGCGAGAGCCAAGCCGAACCACAACCTCGCATGCCCTCCCAGCAAGAATGCCGGCAGCGTGGACCAGAACGCCAGCGTGCCGAGATAGAGACTCTGGCGGCGCAGGTGCTGGTTGAAACCGGGGCGTCCCGCATACAGCCGTAACACTTGTCCTTGTCCAAAGCACAATCCACTGCGCCAGCGCCGGCCGATCTCGGAAAAGCTCGGCCGCGGCCCACTCCAGTGTCGCCCGGCACACGGCGCGACGCTCCGCAGCACGAATCCCTCACGGCGCAACCTGAGCCCCAACTCGAAATCCTCCTCGCTCGAGAGGCTGGGCTCATAGCCACCCACCTGCTCCAGCGCCACACGGCGGTAGAGCGCGAGGGTGGCAAGATAATCGGAATCATGGTCGTCATCGCCCACGCGGTACATGTCGCGCGAACCGGGCCGCTCGTGACCGCCGTCCACGAACCATTCCTCCAGTCGCCCCCAAAGGCCGGCGAGCCGCGGCTCGTCACTCATGACGTTGAACGCCCGAACAATCCATTGCGAGTCGACTTCGACATCCGCGTCCACGAACAGCACCCATGTGCCACCGCTGGCGGCGAAGCCAGCATTGCGCGCGGCGCCTGGCGTGAGCGGATGCGCATCGGGCGCGAGCACGGGACGGACGACTCGCCAGTGCTGCGAGAGCGGGGGCAACGCCGCCGCCTCCCCCGGCGCACTCAACACGAGCACGCCACTCCAGTCCCGGCCCGCGAGCGAGTGCTCGAGCGCTGCGAGCGTGCGGGGCAGGAACCGCTCCTGGCGGTAACAAGGGATCACGACGCCGAGCCTCAACGCGCCCCTCCCCGGCCCGTGGCAGGCGATTGAGGAGTCACTTGAGCCAGCCCCAGCACCTCATCGTACACGGCCTCGAATCCCTCGACGACCGCCTGCCAGGTGTATTCCAAGCGCACGAGTTCGGCGCCGGCTTGGCCCAGGAGCATCGCGTGGTCGGACTTTCGGTGATACAGCTCCAGCGCGTCCGCGAGCGCCAGGGCGTCGTTGGGTGGAACGAGTTGCCCATTCTCACCCGGGATGACAACCTCGGGGATTCCGCCCACCGTGGTGGCGACCACCGGCCGCGCCCGCACCATGGCTTCCAACAGCGTCAACGGGAGGCCCTCCCATAGCGACGGCAGAACCACCGCGTCGGCTGCGGCGAACAAAGGCCCTATGTCTTCCAGTTGGCCCAAAAAATGGATCTTGTGCGCCAACCCCAGTTCCTGCGCCCGCTGTTCGAGAGCCCCGCGCAGCGCCCCATCGCCGGCGATCGCGAGGGTGAAGTCCAATCCGCGCTTCCACACTTCCGCAAGCGCATCGAGCAATACGCCGTGACCTTTCTGCGACTCGAGTCGTCCCGCCACCAGCCATAGCGGGCGGATGAGGGAAGCGTGGAAGCGATCGCGCCAAGCCCGGGCAGCCGTCACCTCGCGCGATTCGTCGGGCTCCTCGG
>JBDSKE010000058.1:0-11502 GCA_039917105.1 Candidatus Eiseniibacteriota bacterium
CGCGCGGCGAGAGTGCTCCCGTCGTGGCTGAAGAGGCATGAGCCCTCCCGCGGCGTTCGGCGCGCTGGTCATTGGTGGCGGCATCCACGGCCTATCGACCGCGTGGCACCTCGCCCGTCTCGGCGCCGAACGTGTGGCGTTGGTGGAGCAGTTCCGATTCGGGCATGCCAAGGGCAGCTCGCACGGACACTCACGCATCACGCGGAGCTCGTACGGCGACGCGCTGTATGTCGAGCTCATGCAACATGCGCATGGCGAAGAATGGCCGCGCCTGGAACAAGCGTGCGGGACACCGCTCGTGCATCCCAACGACGGAGCGTACTTCGGCCCGGCCGACGGCCCATTCGAGGACTATGCGCGCGCGGTCGCCAGCGTCGGGGCTGATGTTGAGCGCATCGGAATCCCGGAGGCGCGCCGACGCTTCCCGCTGTTCGCCTTCCCCGATGCCGTGGGGGTGCTGCACGACCACACCGGCGGCCTGATCGCCGCCTGCGACACCATCGAAGCACTCACCCGTCGTTGCTGGATCGATGGCGTGCACGGGCTGGAGGAGACGCGCGTGATCGGGATCGATCCCTCGCGCGACCCCGTGGTGGTGACGACCGACCGCGGCACCCTGTTGGCCGAACGGGTGGTGATCACCGCGGGCGCGTGGGTCCAGCGTCTGGTGCCGGAACTGGCGGGACGGGTCATCATCAAGCGTCAGCACGTGGGATATTTCGAACTCGATGCCCCGACGCAGGCTCAACGGCTTGGACACTTCCCCGTGTGGGCCTATCTGGGGCACGGCGAGAACGGACTTCGGTATGGCCTGCCCGAGTTCGGCAGCCGCGGCGTCAAAGCCGCGCTGCATACGCTGGCCGTCGCGCCTGATGACCCCGACCAGGTTGTAGCGCCCGATGAAGCGGTGCTGGAGCGAACGCGCCACTTCTTCGCGGAGCAGTTGAGCGTGCCCATTCGTTCGCGTGTGCATGCCGAGACCTGCTGGTTCACGAGCACCGCCTCCGAGGACTTCGTGCTGGACGCATGTCCGGGCGCTGAACGCGTCTGGGTGGGGTCCGCCTGCTCGGGTCATGGATTCAAGTTCGGCCCGCTCGTGGGGCGCATCCTTGCCGAGCTCGCGCTCAATGGCCGGAGCACGGTGGAGCCCTTCGAGAGGCACCGCGGCCGCTTCGCCCTCGCCCGAGACTGAGCTGTCCAATCGACACTCCGGTGGGCTGGATCGGTTCGTGTGTGCAAACACAGGTCAGGCGGGTGTCAATACTATGCGACGAACTCCTTTCTGATTCGTCAAATGATGCGAAGGAGACATTCCGCGGACGGATGCTCAGCACGGCGGTGGTAGCTTCTCTTGGCCGTGCTTGGCAGCGGTGGCTCCCCAGTCGCCCTCCCAGTCCCCATTTTCAGTTCCCCACCCGGAGACACCATGAAGAACCTCTTCCGCTTGGCACTCGTCCTCACTGCGATCGCGTCAGCCACCGCTGCTTCGGCTGCGCCGGTCACCTACACGATCGATCAGGGCCACAGCGAGGTCGGCTTCGACGTGAAACACTTCTTCTCGAAGGTGCATGGTAACTTCAAGGAATTCTCAGGTACGATCGTGTTCGACGAGGCCGATCCCAAGAACATCCGGGTGGACGCCTCAGCCAAGGCCGCAACCATCTTCACCAACAATGAGCGCCGTGACGAGCACCTGCGCGGCTCCGATTTCTTTGCCGCGGACTCGCTGCCGACCATCAGTTTCAAGAGTACGTCGGTGAAACCGGACGGCCCGGGCAAGTACAAGGTGACCGGCGATTTCACGCTTCGTGGTGTGACGAAGTCGGTGACTTTCGACGGGGAATTCCTGGGTGCCGGTGCGGTCGCCGTGAGTGGTCGCTCCATGGGCACCAAGGCGGGCTTCACCGCCACCACCAAGATCAACCGCAAGGACTACGGCGTCAGTTGGAACAGGGCCCTGGACCAGGGCGGCATGATGCTGGGTGAGGACGTCACGATCACGCTGGCGATCGAGGCCAATCAGGCCAAGTAGGGCAGCTGGGGCCACAAGCGACAGGCCCGGCGTGAGCCAGGCCTGTCGGGGTGGAACCAACGCGCTGAGGGTTTGGAACGCCTAGCGGTAGAGCGCCTTCATCCGTCCCCACGTGGTGTTCCGTGCGGCGACGCTCTGATCCTGCATCAACTGCCCGCGCAGCTCGCCACCTCCGAATGTAGTCGAGTGGATATTCACGTAGCACAGACCATTCGTGAGATTCGTCGCGTCAGTCGCGCTCAGATTCCAAGTGCCATTGAACGTGCCGTCGCGATTCGCGTTCGTCAGGGTGCAAGTGAAACCGAACCGGACGCTCGAGTTCACGCCCGCCGTAGAGTAGCCATGGATATGCGAGGCCGTATAGGCCGTGGTCAGGTTCTGGAACGCGACCGAGACCTGAAGCTGTGTCCCCGCGGTGTTGAGCACGCAGGTGGCAGCGCCGCTCGCCGCGGTCGAGACCGGCGGTACTTCGGCCGAGCCCGTCAAGACTGCCGAAAAACCCGTGGCCGCGACAACAGGCGTCGTGGCAAGGGTTATGGCGGCGAAAGCACCGAGGATGGAGTCACGCAAACGCATGGGGGAACCTTTCGACTGAGGGTGGGGGCAGGGCCGGGGGGATGGCCCTGTGGAACGGTCCGATACTGATGCTCAAGAGAGCGCGTCACAAGCCATTTATCTCGAACGAGGACTGGGGCGACGATCGGGAGTTGCCGGATTGGAGGCGACCAGCAGCCTTGGTTCAGTGAGACTGAACTTTGGACTTCCGTGTGTTCGCACACATTCCACTGGATTCAGGAACGCGGGTGGCTCAGGGTCGTGTGCCTCCTCCCATGACCCGCCCGAAGGAGTTCGCCATGCGCCACTCGTTGTTGCTTCTGTCCATGTTCATGCTGGCCACCACCGCCCAGCTATCCGAGGCGGCCCTCCCCGCTTCGCGGGAATGTTCGAGTGCCACCCGCATCACCCCGATCGAGGGCCGTCCCAACGAGTTCCGGCTGGACTCCCCGCACGGCGAGTTGCTCGCACGCTGGGCGCAGGTGCGGCCCTCGGCGGCGGTTAGGACAGGCGCTATCGTCACCATCTTCGCCCGAGCATTCCACTTCGATGCGGATAACGATGTGGTCGCCACCGAACGCGACACGGTGATCGTCTCGCCCGGAACCACCGTGCGCTTCCAACTGGCGTCGGGGATCCATACGGTCACCAATGGATTCGACTCGGGCGACCCGAGCGCCGCATCAGCATTCAGCGTACTGCTCGATGAGGCGCATCCGACATTCGACACCACACTCACGACGCCCACCCAGTTCGACTACTTCTGCTTCTTCCACGAGCCCGTCATGGGCGGCACGATCATCGTGCGGCAGAACACCGGCGTTCCTGGCGAACCCAATGGCGGCCGAGTCTCATTCTCCCGTTCACCCTCACCTAATCCTGCACGTGGAGTGGTTGGCTTCGCCATCGCATTGCCGCGTGCGACGTCGGTGCGGCTCGAGGTGCTCGATCTGTCGGGGCGCCGCCTGCGCACGTTGTATGCCGGCGAACTGGGCGGGGGCGAGCACGCATTCCGCTGGGACGGACGCAGTGAACGCGCTGGCGGGGTAGCCAGTGGCCGATACCAGATTCGCCTCATCGCCGACGGCGTGACGTTGACGCGCGGAGTCTCGGTCCTGCGCTAGGGTCAGTGTTGCGCGCCCGCGGCCGGTGCGGCGGGCGCCGCCGGGCGCTTCGCGTCGATCGATAGCTGAAGTTGCGTGGCGAGGTCCGTTGCGACGAGCTTCTGCAACCAGACGAGCTGCTCCTGCGCTCCGGTCAGGTCGCCGGATTCGGCCAAGGCCTGTCCGTAATATTCATGGGCAGGTGCGTAGTCGCCCTTGAGTCGGATCGAGGTGCGATATGCCGCGAGCGAGGTGGGGTAGTCTCCCAGCTTGCGCGCCGCGAACCCCGCCAGGTTCCACGCCTCGTGGTACGTGGAGTCGTACTCCGTTGCGCGCATGGAACGCTCGAGCGCCCGCCGGAATCGCTTCTCGGCATTCTTCGCTTTGCCGTCGCGGACTTCCTGCTTGCCCTTGGCGATATCGTCGTAGGCATCGGCATACCACTGTTCGGCCTGCTGGCGCGAGGTCAGTGCCACGCCGTTCGCCCCTGGCTCCGATGTGGCGATCGAGGCTCCTGGCATGCGTGGGGGCTTTTCACCGCCGGAAGCGAATACTCGCGGAGCCACCAGCGACAATGACAAGAGGAGCATCAGCGGACGCAGGCGCATCGGGGACCTCGACGGTGAAGGTGAAAAATGGGGGTGCACCCCTATCATGCCGGATTGCGCCATCAGATGCCATGACCATCGCCTGTAGGGGCCACGGCCCTGCGAAGCGCGGGACGAGCCCCGGGGAGCGTCAATATGGCCTGTAGGACTTCTCCTCGATGAGGTCGGATCCCAACGCAAGGTTCAACTCCCGCTTGAGCGAAGCCCGGCGGTCGTTCGTGATGTAGACCGAACGGGCCAGTTCGATGAACTCATCATCGAAGCTCCTGGTCGCTTCCTTGTCTCGGATCCGGTCCTCGATCTCCCAGAGCGCCTCATTCACCTGCTTGAGTCTCGCGACCACGGCTGACACGTCACGCCCCGACAAAGGTGACGCGAGCCAGATCGCGCGCAACAGGTCCAGCTCCCGCTGCACATTGTGGAGCTTGGTCGGCTCGTGGATGCGCTCGGCCTTGATCTCGAGGATGGTGAGCTTGTCCAGGAACTCGCCCGGTGACGTCTGGACCTGCAGCGACATGAGTGAACCCTCGGTATGAGCAGGAGACCCGGGCTGGCCTCCCCGGCACCGAAGCAGCATAACGGGCCGCCAACGCGGGTGCACACTCAACCCCGAACAGGCCGAGGTGAAGCTTCAGCCCGAGGCGGCGAGCACCAAGTCATCATCCCGCCACACCCGTGTCTCTCGCGGCGGGTGCGCGGCGAGCACATCGGGCACGGTTGCGAAGCGATACCGGTGCAGCATGCGGCGCAACTTGGACTCGCAGGTATCCAGGCCGACGTAGTACTTGAAGCGCTTGGCAAACGGCATGGGCATGCGCGGCTGGCCGGGATCGATCTCGCGTGGATGGATGTAGGCCATGACTGGGCGCCCGACACGATGGTTCTGCGCAAAGCCCATGTCGAGGAAGGTGCTCGGATACAGGCGCAGGTAGCCGCCTCCCGAGAACGGGATGAGCCGTCCCAACAGTGACATGACCGAAACCGGGAACACGGTGAGATCGCCCGAGTCGGTCTTGAGCACGAACGGATCGCGACTCAACCCTGCCACGCCGCCATGGTCGCGCGCGGCCGGCACGATCGAGGTGTCGACCTTGAATCCCAACTCGGCGAGGATGGGGTAGGCCCAGAAACAGCTGCGGACGATCGAGAAGCCCGGCGCGCGGAAGGTGGTGACCTCCTGGCCCGATACATCCTGCAACAGCTTGCGCGCGCCATCGATCTCGGTGCGGAACTCCGTGGGGCTCTGCTCGTAGACGAGCCGATGGTGATAGCCATGGCAGCCGACCTCGTGGCCTTGGTCCGCGATCCGCCGCACCATCGCCGGATACTTGCGTGCGAGCCAGCCGAGCGTCGGAAAGGTGCCCTTCGTGCCCGCTTCGTCGAGCAGTCCCAACAGCACATCCACGTCGCGTTCAACCCGCGCGGGCGCAGCATCCCAGGTCGAGGGGTCCATGTAGGGGGTGTCGACCGCGCAGACATGGAACCACTCCTCGGTGTCGACGCAGAATGCGTTGAGTGGCCCCGGGGTCTTCTCCGCCATGCTCACTTGCCTGCCGGCCGGACGAATCGTTTGACGACCTGTGCGGGATTGCCTGCGACCATGCAGTACGGCGGTACATCGCCCAACACCACCGCGCCGCTCACGACAACGGAAGCCTTGCCCACCCGCACCCCGGGCATGACGACGGAGTTCACACCGATGAAGCAGTGATCCTCGAGCACGACTTCCTTGAGCACCGAGGGCACCAGCCCGGACTCCCGCAGATGATGCGGCGCTTTGATATGAGTCATGATGATCGCACCAGCCGCGATGCGAACATCATCGCCCAAGGTGATGTTCTCGGGGTAGGCGGTCTCGACGATCGCGCTCGGGTCGATGTAACACCCCTTGCCGATCTTGACCCCGCGCAGCCGATGCAACGGTAGGATCACGCCGCGTGGAGCGATGCGCACCAGCAGGCCGAGCAGATAGTTACGGAAGAGGTAGTTGGCTGCGAGCCACAGGATGTTCTTCCCACGCTCGCTCGAGGCGACCGTCATGTCCTTGAGGAAGGACCTGGAACCCTCCGGCTCCACGGGCCCCGGAGCAACGGAGCCATTTCCGGCAAGCGCTGAGCCGGGCTTCGCCTCGATCGCCTGCAGCACATCCGCCTCGCGGACGATCGACAGGTGGGCGAATCGCGCCGGATCGAGGCCGTTCGATTCGATCAACTGCCGTGCCTTGCGCGAGATGACCTGCGTGCCCGCGGTGACAACCCCATGGCCCCGCGATGCGACCGTGCCCGCCGCACGCTCGAGCGGGGCCTCGTGCAGACGCCCAGCCCGCTCGCCCACGGCGATCTCCTCGCCCGCCGCGCAGACAATCTCCAGGTAGCCGTCGCGCTCGGCTTCGATCGTGTACACGGTCTTCGAAGTCTCGATCTCGAACAATGTCGCGCCCGCGCGTACCGCTTCGCCCGAGGCGGCATGCCAACGCACCAGCGTGACGATATCGTCGTTCACCGTCTCACGGGGCACGAGGACGTCATACGGATCAGGCACGAAGCACCTCCAGGACTCGTTCAACGATCGCGGCAGCATCCGGCAGGCATTGGACTTCGAGCGGGCGCGCCGAGGGAATCGGGCGCGGGGCTGCATGGATGCGGCCGCATGCCACGCGCGCGGCGTGCGGCCGCTCAGCCACCTGCGCCAGGATCTCAGCGGAGAGACTGGCAAAGCCCTGTCCCTCCTCGGCGACCAACAACCGGCCCGTCATGGCGAGACTCTCATCCAACACGCTCGCGTCGAAGGGATAGAGCGCCGTAGGGAGGAACAGGTCCACGAGCACTTCATGCTCCTCGAACAGGATCGCCTGTGCGCGTTCGGCCTCGACCGAGATGCCGCCGATCGCCAACAGCGTCACGTCCGCCCTGGCCTCGGGGCGCAACCGGCTCATCGGAAAAGCATCGTCACTCTCGAGCAACTGGAAGCCCGCTGGCGGCGTGGGCTCGCAATACACCCCATACAGCAGCTTGTTCTCGACCACGAGTGTGGGCTCGGGCGGGGCAGAGAAAAGCGCGCGGTACACCCGTGCCGGGTTCGCGCGATGGTGCAAGGCCAGTACGCGAGTCCCGGGGTGCCCGAGGAACAGGCGTTCGAGACTCTGGCTGTGCGTGGGTCCATAGCCGCGGTGCCCGCCCATGGGGGTGCGCACCACCAACGGCACCTGCACCTGGCCGTTGTACATGCCGGCGAACTTGGCGGCGTGGTTCACCCACTGGTCGGTGGCAAGGGTGAGGAAATCCCCGAACATGATCTCGGCCACCGGGTGGTATCCCGCCAGCGCGAGTCCGCTGCCCAGCCCCACGATCGCCGCCTCGCTGATGGGCGTGTTGCGCACTCGTCCGGGATACGTTTCGCTCAATCCCGCGGTCACCTTGAAGGCCCCGCCATAGGGCGACTCCACATCCTCGCCGAACAGGATCGCGCGCGGGTCGCGCGCCAACAGCGCATCGAGCTCGTTGCGGATCGCGGCCACCACGCGCTCGCGTACAAAGGTGGCGGGCTGCCATTGGCGTTCGGAAGCCGGCTTGATCTGCGTTTCGAGGTTCCGAAATGGCGCGGCCTCGGCCTGCTCGACCGCTCGCGCCACGCGCACTTCGATCTCGGCGAGCGTATCGCGCAGCCACGCATGATCGCGGTGACGCTCGAGCACCTGCGTCAAGGGATCGAGTCGATCGTACCCGGTGACTTCTTCGACAGGGCGGTCGTCGTCGCCCTTGGAATGCGCCATCAGCCGATAGGTGTCGACCACATGGAAGTGCGGGCGGCCCGTTGCGCGCACCTGCGTTACACTCTCTCCCATGCGCGTCACAAGTTCGCCCCATTGCCAGGTCGAACTGTGCGAAGTCTCGATACCGAATGCCCGCGCACGGGCCTCGATATCCCCCGCCAGAGTCTGGCTCTGGGGAGTGGACTGCGCGTAACGGTTGTTCTCGAGCACGACCAACAATGGCAGGTCCCAGCGCGAAGCCAGATTGAGGCTCTCGTAAAGCACCCCTTCGCCCAACGTGCCATCGCCCACGAACACCACCGAGATCGCACCGGCGCGGTCGCATTGGTGCGCAAGGGCCAGCCCCGTGGCCACGGGCATGATTCCGCCCTGCACTCCGTTGGAGTAGAACCGGCGATGGTGCAGGTGCTGGCTTCCGCCCAGTCCGCCACACACGCCGGTGGATTTGCCCATGACCTCGGCGATCAGGCCATCGACGTGATCGCAGTAGGCGAGGAAGTGGCCGTGACACCGATGGTTCGAGAACACCGTGTCGCCCGCTTGCAGATGGGCCGTAACCGCTGGCCCGGTGAACTCCTGGCCGATACAGGTATGGACCGTTCCGAACAACCGGCCCTGGGCGAACAACTCCAGCAACCGCCGCTCGGTGGCGCGGATCGTGAGCGCCTGTCGCAGGAGCGGACCATAGCGAGCCAGCTCACGCGGGTCATCGAGGTCGGGGACGAAAGGGGCCATCGACATGGGGAGTGGAGCGATGCCTTCCGGTTGCGCGCCAGTGGATCGCGATGCCTTCGGTGAAGCGCGGGCAGTCAAGTCTCGCATCGGGACTGACCTGCTGCAACCTCGCGCGGGACGACGGCGCAGGGTGCCACGCGTTGGCTTGGGACTTGGGCTCCCTCGTGCCCGGACGCTACAGCGCGTTAATGCGCACCTTGACGGGTTCGCGATGGATCCGAGCCTGGCCCGTGCTGCGCTGAGCGCGACCGCGACAGCATCAGATGTCCTGCAGCAATCCCGAGTCCCGTCACCAGACAGCCCAGCCAGAGCGTCGCGGAGCCCGCGTGCTCCAGCACGAACATGCCGACCACGGGGGCAGCACACACCGCGAGTCCGAACGCGAACCCATAAGCCCCTTGGTACCGGCCACGAATCTCGGGCGGAGCCAGGTCGGCCACGACCGCATTCGCCACCGGCAGCACGCCCATCTCTCCTACCGTCCAGATGATCACACCGAGCGCGTAGATCGGCACGGTGTGCGCGATGGCGTTCAGGCCGAAGCCGATTCCCACCAGCGCGGAGCCCGCGGCCAGAGTGCGTGCGCGATCGTGTTTTGCAAGGACGGGCCCCAGGAATGGTTGAACGAGCACGATGATTACGCCGTTCAATGCCAGCACCCTGCCGAACACCGCTCCGGACATGCCATGCGCGGTCATGTCGAGCGCGAAGCTGGTGGCGTTCTGCATGAATATCATTGCGAACAGGAAGCAGAGTCCAAGGAACATCACGAAGTGGCGATCGCGGTAGGGAGTGAGAAAGCCCGCCAGGAGATGGGGGCGCGGTGTTCCGGGTACACGCGCCGCGGTCGCGGGACGCGTCTCGGGCACGCCGAACGCGACGAGCAGCGCGTACACCATCGTCGTGGCGCCATCTCCCACGAACAGCCAGAAATACGATTTCGAGGCGAGCAGGCCGCCCACCGTGAGCCCGATTGCGAAACCCACGTTGATCACCCAGTACAGGACCCCGAATGCGCGGACCCGGTCGGATGGGGCCACCATATCCGAGATTGCAGCCTGCGTGGCCGGGCGATACATCTCGGTCACAAGCGCGACGAGGAAGATGGTCGGGGCGATCCACTCCACCCGATGCATCATTCCCAGTGCGATCATGCCCGCGCCGCCAACGCCGAGCGCCAGCACGATCGTGAATCGCCGTCCCACTCGATCAGCAAGGAAGCCGCCAACAGGTCCGGCGATCGCACCTCCGGCGCCGTAGAGCGAGACCACCATGCCCGCATGCGAAAGCGAGAGGCCCAGGACCTGGGTGAGGTAGAGCGCGAGGAACGGCAGTACGAAGCTGCCAGCACGCGTGATGAACGTGCCCGCCCAGAGGAACCAGAACGCTCGGGGCAGGCCAGCGACCGAGGCATCGAACGAGTTTCGGAGGCGTGAGAGGAGCGGCATGTATGGGTGACCCTAGTAGGGAGGCGGCCGCCGTGCCAGTTGCTGACGCTTGGCGCATGCTTCAGTCTTCGCTGTCCATGCTCCCTCCCATGTCCCTACTCCGACGCCCATTCACGTTGGCACTCCTCATCTCGCTCGTCCTCCAGATCAACGCTTGCTCGCGTTCGAAGCGCTCGCCGCAACAGGAGCCCACCCCCTCGACGCCCAGCCCGAGTTCCACGGATTCGGTCACGCGCGATACGGTCCTGGTGGATTCCGTGACCGCGGCGGAAAAGCAACCGCTCACCTTTGTCCGAGTACGCGTGCGTGACTCGCGCCGCCTGACAGCGTTGGTCGACTCACTGGGCGAGGCCCAATGGACCCAGACGCTCAAGCTCAATCGCGTGGACCGCGCGCATGTGCGCGACGGTGACACGCTGGTGCTTGCGCAGGCCTTTAGGGATTCGCTCGATCTGGCGCCATTCCCCCGCCTGCTTCCCTCGGTGCAGGACACTGCCAAGCTGGTGCTCGTCTCGCTGCGCCTTCAAGCTTTCGCCGCTTACGACAGCGGCCGACTCGTCCAGTGGGGACCCACCAGTACAGGACGGCGGAACAAACCCACACCGGCTGGGAGCTACCACGTCAACTGGAAGGACCGCGAGCGTATCAGCACCGTCGACGATGAGTGGCAGTTGTTCTGGTGCGTCAATATCCAGAACCGCGAAGGGGTGTCTTTGCACCAGTACGAGCTGCCGGGGCGCCCCGCGAGTCATTCGTGCGTCCGATTGCTGGAGCGGGATGCCATGTGGGTCTATGCCTGGACCGACCAGTGGAAGCTGTCACCCAACGGCCGGCTTGCTGCGACCGGCACGCCGGTGGTGGTGTTCGGTGCCTGGGCGTGGGGCGAGCGAGCACCTTGGAAGCGATTACCCGAAGACCCCACCGCGGGCCTACTCGGCCCCGAGGAGATCGACGAGGCCCTGCGCACGCTGCGCGAGGGTGTTCAACGATAGGCATATTGAAGCGTCACGCGCACCGTCACATCGGCATCGCGCTCCGACTCGGCCGAGGCCTTTCGTGAGTAACGGCGCATGAGCAGGTTGGGCATCACGTGCACGCTCGGATGGGGAATGAAATCCAGGGCAGCAATGACCATGGTCTCACGATAGCCTGAGTCTGCGACCTTCGTGTCCGGATCGAACCAGTCGACGCGGCCGACTGCCCCCCAACGATCGCACAGGCCAAAGCGGAAGAAACCGCTCGCTCCTAT
>JBDSKE010000059.1:0-9222 GCA_039917105.1 Candidatus Eiseniibacteriota bacterium
AAGACTTCGAACGGCGTGTGTCCCAGCAGCTCCATCAGCTTCTGGGCCTCGTGTTCCGGGTCTTTGAAATGTCGTTCGATCAGCCGATTCAGCACACTTGCCTGCCTGCCGGCATTGCGCCGCAATCCTGCCGCGTCGTACATGACGATGAGACTGAAGTAGAGCGTGACGCCGAACAAGGCCGATGTGAAACCCTCTTGCAGCCCGACCGCCGCGCTCAGGGCCGCGACCGAGGCCGAATGGGAACTGGGCATCCCGCCGGTCTCGACAAAGCGCCGGATGTTCCAGCGGCGTGTCCTGTAGTAATCCGCGAACCCCTTGTAGGCCTGGACCACCAGGCCGCAGATCAGGGCGATCCAGAACGGTTCCGTGACTTCCTCCTTGCCGATCCCGGGGTTCATGCCACTCACGACACTTCACTTCCGATGGCCGACGATGGTGCGGCTGGCCGCCGGGGAGTGTCAAGGCTACCCCGGGTGGCTGCACTCCCTGGCCCCGGCTGCACGTGAAGGGGTTACTTGTCGCGCCTCGCCGTTGCGCCAATCAGCTCGAGCAACAGCTCGGGGCGTTGCGTGGCTTTCCCGATCGCCGCTTCGACCACTCGGATGAGGCGCGCAGCCTCCGCTCGGGCGCTTGATTCGCCGACAGCTGCTGGAAAGGTGGCTTTGCCGCGCGCGGCGTCGGTGCCAACGCGCTTCCCCAATGTCTTCAGTGATGACCCCGAGTTGAGCAGGTCGTCGTGGATCTGGAACGCCAGTCCCAACTTCCGACCGGAGTCGTCCAAGCGCTGCACCGTGGCCGCCCCGGCATCGCCCGCGAGTGCACCGAGCGCGAGCGCGCAACCCATGAGTGCGCCGGTCTTGCGCGTGTGGATCTCGCGCACACCGCGCGCACCCGTGCGTCTGCCCTCGGCTGCGATATCCAACGCCTGCCCTCCCACCAACTCATCGGCGCCCGCCGCGCGACCCAAGCGCTGCACCGCCTCGACCACGCGCAGGGAGGGAACACCCACGGCGGCGAGTCGAGCGAGTTCCTCGAATGCGAAGGCGAGCAGCGCATCTCCGGTCAGGATGCCGATCGCCTCGCCGAACTTCTTGTGCGTCGTGAGACGGCCGCGGCGGAAATCATCGTCATCCATGGCCGGCAAGTCGTCGTGGACGAGCGAGAATGCATGCACGCACTCGATCGCAACGGCTGCGGGAAGCGCGCGCCTCCAGTCCCCGCCCACCGCGTCGCACGCTGTGAGCGAGAGCAACGGGCGCAACCGCTTGCCGGGCGAGAGGGCGGCGTATCGAACGGCCAGTCCCATCCGACCGGGACCGCCGGCTCGCTCGCGCACGGCCTTGACCAGATACCGCTCGAACGCCGCAAGACGCAGGCATAACGCGGCGCTGGCGCCGAGCACGGCCGTCCTGCGCATGGGGCGGACCGCCATCAGAAGGGCAGCTCGTCCTGAGAGGCGGCCGAGCCTGGGTCAGGAGCATCGAGTTCGATGGGTTCGACCTCAACATCCCCCCCTTCGCGCTCGACCAAACGCTCGATCCGCTTTTCGGCCTCGCCCAGCGTCTGCGTGAGACGGCGGGAAAGTTTGATGCCCTCCTCATACCGGGCGATCGAGTCTTCCAGCGACAATGCTCCCCCCTCGAGATCCTCGACAATCGTCTCGAGGCGCTTCATGGAATCCTCGAAGTTCATCGCCGCGGCATCGCTTGTGCCGGTAGTCTTCTTCGGTGGCATCAGGCCCCTCCTTTGCGAATGGTCTCGATCGCCGCCACGGCATCGCCGCGCGCGAACTCGATGGTCACACGATCTCCGTGGTTCAGGGCATCCACCCCGCGCACCAGACGGCCATCGGCAGTGCGCACGAACGTGTAGCCGCGCTCGAGCACGAGTCTCGGGCTCAATGCGCGCAGTCGATCCTCAAACGCGCTCACGCGTCGCTTGGCGTCCAGGACCGTTGAAACGGTACAGGATTCGAGCCGTTGCTTCAGCGCGTCAATGCTCTCCCGCCGCCTCTGCAACGCTCTTGGGTACTCACGCAGCCCGTAGGCGCGGGCCAGTGACTCGACGCGCTCGCGCCGGGCCGTGAGTTCGGCGCGGACCGCGGCATCGATACGTTCGCGCAGGTCGTCCACGCGCTGTTGGAGGGTGGTGAACACATCGCGAACCCGGCGGAAGCCGTATTGGCCCAGCAGTGCTTCGAGTACCCGGCGCCGATGCGAGACCGTATTGCGCATCGCGCGAGTGGCGCGCTCCTCGAGCGTGCGCACGCGGTGCGCCATCTCGAGTGCATCGCGTACCGCGAGCTCGGCGGCATTGCTGGGCGTGGCCGCCCGCAGATCGGCGGCAAAGTCGGCGAGCGTGGTGTCGACTTCGTGGCCCACCGCGGAGATCACCGGAATCGCCGAGCCGGCGATGGCGCGCACGACGGCTTCCTCGTTGAACGCCCACAGGTCCTCCATCGAGCCTCCGCCGCGGCCCACGATCAGCACGTCGACCCGGCCGTACCGGTTGAAGCGTTCGATCGCGGCGGCGATCTCATTGGCGGCGCCTTCGCCCTGCACCTTGACCGGGGCGAGCACCACCTCGATGCCGGGCCAGCGGGCGCGCAATACCTTGATTACGTCGCGCACCGCTGCGCCCACCGGAGACGTGACCAAGCCGATGCGGCGGGGATAGCGCGGCAACGGGCGCTTGCGCTCGGCGTCGAAAAGCCCTTCGGCGGCCAGTCGGCGCTTGAGTTCCTCGAGTTGAAGCAACAGCGCCCCGATCCCCGCCGGGCGCATCTGCCGGATGATCAGTTGGTATGCGCCACGCGGCGCGTACACATCGATCTCGCCGTAGGCCTCGACCTCGCCCCCGTCGCGCAGGGGAAAGCCCAGCTTCATCGCGGCATTGCGCCACATGGCGCAGGCGATCACCGCGGTGGTGCCCTCCTTGAGGCTGAAGTACAGGTGACCGCTGTCGGGTCGCTTGAGCCCCGACACCTCGCCTTTGACCCACACGCCGGGAAACGCGTCGGTCAGCGTTTCCTTGATGGCGCGGGTGAGCTCTCCCACCGAGAGCATGCGGTCTTCCTGTGAGGGCAGCAGCGCCATGTCACACCTTCGCGTGCGCGCTCTGGCGCTCGGCGGCGAGGATGGTGCTGAGCACGACCATGGCAACCGTCATGGGCCCGACACCCCCCGGCACCGGGGTGATCGCCGAGCACAGCGGCGCCACCGCCTCGAAGTCCACATCGCCGGTGAGGCGAGCCTTGGTACCGCCCGGCGAGGGTTCATCACGGTGGATACCTACATCGACCACCACGGCGCCGGGCTTGATCCATTCGGCTGTGACCATATGCCGCTTACCCACGGCCGCCACCAGGATGTCGGCTTCGCGTGCCAGTGCCTGCAATCCCGCGCCGCTGGCCGAATGCCCGATCGTCACGGTCGCATCGCAACCTTTGCTCGAGAGCAAGGGTGCCATCGGGCGGCCCACGATGTGGCTGCGCCCGAGCACCACGGCATGCTTACCCCGCGTGGGGATCTCATAGTGCTGTAAGAGCCGCACCACGCCGAAGGGCGTGGCCGGAACGAAGCACGGTAGCCCGAGCGCCAGACGACCAGCGTTCTCGGGATGGAACCCGTCCACGTCCTTGGCGGGCGGGATCGCCTCAAGCACGGGTTGCTCCTGGGCCGGTGCCGCGAGCGGCAGTTGGAGCAGGATGCCGTGCACGCTGGGATCGGCGCCCAGTTGTTGCACGCGCCGCACCACCTCATCGGTGGCGGTGCCGGCGGGCAGGGACACGCGCTCGACCGCGATTCCGGCGGCGGCGCAGGCCTCGCTCTTCTTCTTCAGGTACACCTTCGATGCGGGATCGTCCCCCACCGAGACCAGAGCCAGCTTGGGCTCGATGCCCACCTCATGCAGCGCATGCGCGCGCAGTCTCGCCTCGATGTGCACGGCTTCAGCCGGCTCGGCACCCAAGAGCAATCGCGTGCTCATGGCCGAAGTGGTGCCGCGAGCGAATGGGATCTGCAGCCGTCGGATGTTGACCGCCCTGCCCGTGGCCTCGTCGACCTGCACGAGCACGCCATTCAATCGCAGATCCCCCTCGGAGGGCTGGAGCCGAACGGGCATTCCCGTGATGAAGCGCTGGAGCGCGCCTCGCCGGTCCATCCCGATCACCGAGTCGAAGCCACCGGTCATGCCGGCGTCGGACAAGTACGCCGTGCCATTTGGCAGAACGCGATCGTCCGCGGTCTGCACGTGCGTGTGGGTGCCCACCAGCGCGCTCGCCCTTCCATCAACGTGCCAGCCCAGCGCCACCTTCTCGGCGGTGGTCTCGGCGTGGAAGTCGATATAGATGACTTTGGCCTGGCCCTGGAGCGCCGTGAGCGCGGCGTCCACCGCACGGAATGGGTCGTCGACCTCTTTCATGAACACCCGGCCCAACAGATTCACGATCCCCACGGGCACACCGTTCGAGGCGCGCACCACGCGCCAGCCCTCCCCCGGCGCGCCGGGCGGGAGATTGGCGGGGCGCACCAATCGCGGCTCGTCGCCGATGTATTCGATCGAGTCCTTCTTGTCCCAAAGGTGGTTGCCACCTGTCAGGACATCACAACCCGCGGCGAACAGGTCCTTGGCCGTCTCGCGCGTGACGCCGAATCCCGCTGCGGAGTTCTCGCAGTTGCAGATCACCAGGTGCAGGTCGTGACGGCGGCGCAGGTCTGCGAGCAGCCCCTTGACGACTTCGCGGCCGGGCGAGCCGATCACGTCGGCGATGAAAAGCAGGTTGGTCATGGGATCAGTCTTTCGAGTTGTGCGGCTTCAAGGCTTGCCTGGCCGGACGAAGAACAGGTTCATGGTGGTGTCGCCAAGCCCGGCGTTGATCTGGTTCGGGGTGTCGGGCGGAGGTTGGACCCACCACTGCCGGTTGACCACGAACTTGAAGGACACGGTGTCATGGTCGGCGACCGCGCTCAGCGGGCAGCGCAGTTCATAGAACCCCTTGCGGGCGTGGAGCGGCCATGCGTCCGTGGACCACTGATTCCACGGACCAGCGACCGTCACCTCGCGGATACTCAGGTCACGCAGTCTCATCCAGCGTGAAGTGGAGTGGCTGACCACCATGCGGAATCGGGAAGGTGTGAACCGGAAGACCACCGTGTCGGCCCGCACTTCGACACCCAGTGGCGATGCGGCGCGCGCAGGAATCGGCTCGGCCACCGCTGCCTGTGCCGTCCATAGCAGGATCGCGAGCGAAAGCAGTGTGAATCTCGGCGAGCGGTTTCGCACGAATCCCCCGTTGTGGATGATGCGGTCACCTGAAACTTCAGCTACTTGGCATAGTCCACGGCGCGCGTCTCACGGATGACGGTGACGCGGATCTGCCCCGGGTATTGCAGCTCCTTCTCGATCCGACGGGCGATCTCGCCCGCCAGACCGTGCGCGCGCGCGTCGTCCACCTTCTGGTGTTCCACCATGATGCGCACTTCGCGCCCGGCTTGGATCGCATAGCTCTTCTCCACACCGGGGAACGCGTTCGCGATCTTCTCGAGTGATTCGAGGCGTTTGATGTAGATCTCCAGGCTCTCGCGCCGGGCGCCGGGGCGCGCGCCGCTGATGGCATCCGCCGCCGAGATGAGCACCGGCCATAGGCTCCCTCCGGCGTAGTCGTCATGGTGATAGCCAATGGAATCGAGCACGGGTTGCGGCTCGCCGAAACGTGCGGCGAGTTCCATTCCGAGTGCGGGATGCGTGCCTTCCTGGTCGTGGTCGATCGCCTTGCCGATGTCGTGCATGAGCCCGCCGCGCTTGGCCATGGCCTGGTCCATCCCGATCTCGGCTGCCATCATGCCCGCCAGATGCGCGGTTTCGACCGAGTGTTTGAGGATGTTCTGGCCGTAGCTGGTGCGGTAATGCAGGCGCCCCAGGTATTTCATCAACTCCTGATGCATGCCATGCACCCCGACCTCGAGACACGCCTGCTCGCCCAGCTCCTGGATCCTGGCCTCCACCTCCTCCTTCACCTTGGCGACCACTTCCTCGATCCGCGCTGGATGGATGCGGCCATCGGAAACCAGTCGTTCCAACGATTGACGTGCGATCTCCCGGCGCACCGGGTCGAATCCCGACAGGATCACCGCTTCGGGCGTATCGTCGATGATCACATCGACCCCCGTGATGATCTCGAAGGAGCGGATGTTGCGCCCCTCGCGGCCGATGATGCGGCCCTTCATGTCGTCGCTGGGAAGGTGCACGACCGAGACCGAAGCCTCGGAGACGTGGTCGCCGGCGTAGCGTTGGATCGCGAGCACGATGGTCTTGCGCGCTTCGCGCTCGGCATTGCGCTGCGCATTGTCGCGGATCTCGGCAGCCCTTTTGGAGGCTTCGACGCGGGCCTCGTTCTCGACCGAGGCGATCAGTACTTCCCGGGCCTGCTCGGGCGACATCCCCGCGATCCTTGCGAGCTTGGAAGTTTGTTCGGATAGGAGCCGGTCGAGTTCGCCCTGGCGAGTCGCGGTGAAGGTTTCCCTCGCTGCGATCTCGTTCTCGAGCTTCTTGTTGTCCCGTTCCTTCTTGTCGATGAGTTCGACCCGCCTGCTGAACGCAGCTTCCTTCTGTTGAAAGGCCCGCTCGGTCTCGAGTTGGGCGTTTCGGCCTGTGAGCATTTCCTTCTCGAGGTCCTGCTTCATTCGCAGCGCTTCCTCGCGCCCTTGCAGCAGGGCGTCGCGCTTGACGGAGTCGGCTTCACGCTGGGCGTCCTCGATCACCAGTACGGCGCGTTGTTCCGCGCTGCGCAACCGGGCTTTGCCCAACTCGCTGCGGATGAACCAGCCCAAGAGAAATGCCAAGGCGGCACCGAGCACGATGCCGCCGATCCACAGACCTGTATTCATGCAGGACCCCCCCGTGCTCCGGGATCGCCGGAGCCGAGGCAGGGGAAAGGGACCCCGCCCGCGCCGTGTGGATCTTCGTTCTTGAGACCTGGTATGGACCAGGGGGGCGCACCTACACCGAGTCTGACTTCCCCTCGCCTTTCGGCGGAGGCGTGTCTTCGTCGGACATCGGTACACCCGCAAGTAATGAGTTGGTTCAAGAACTTGGAGCCATCACAAGCGAGGCAGGGAAATCCGTGCGCCGGAGCGCATCCGGCAAGAGTCGAGGCGTCGTCCGCTAGGACTCGTCCCGAAGGACGTCGTCCAGCAGAGCGTGCAATCGAGCGGTGCGGTCGGTGATGCTGGCGCCATCGCTCTGGCGTGAAACGCGCTCCTTGAATAGCTCATCGGCGATATTGAGAGAACACAGGATCGCCACCTTGGACAATGATGCCACTGGGAGCTTCTCGGTGATCTCCCGCATCTTGCGGTCCACATATCCGGCCACGTCGAGGATATACGCCTGATCCGCCTCGCCGCGAATGGTGTAGTGATGTCCGAAGATCTGCACTTGGACGACGTTTTTCGGGTCGCCCTTGGTGCCATTGGCAGCGGTGTCCGCAGTGGAAGCATCCATGTCGGTCAGTCCTCGCCGCTTTTCCCTGCGTGCCTAGGTTTTTTCATCGGATCCGCCGGTCGTCGCACTCCCCGCAAGGGGCAGTCGCGCGATTCGTCGGGGTGCTACGCCTCGATACGCTCGAGTTTCTTCAAAAGTGATTCGATGCGCATGGCCACGTCCTTGCGCTCCGCCACCCAATCGCGCTGCTCCTTCTTGAGCGTCGCGAGTTCGGTGAGCAGCGCCGTGGGATCGTTGCCCTGGAGTTTCCCTTTGGTCTCTTCGAGCTGACGGCCGAGTTCAGCCTTGTCCTGCTCGAGCTGGGCCTGCTTCGATCGCAGATCCTGCACGAGGTTGGCGGCTTTCTCGACCCGCAGCGCGAGCTTGTCCAACTCGGTCGCCACGACGGCGGTGTGCATCATCATCGTTCCCTCAGCTGACCGCCACAATCATTCGCGACGGCCGCCACCATGCAAGTCTGAAGTTCAGTGACCTCGGTTTCGGTGAGCGTGCGTTCCGCGTGTTGGAAGCTCAGCGCGTAAGCCAGGCTCTTCATCCCCACCGGTGTGCCGGGACCATCATAAATGTCGAACAACTCGAGCGTGCTCATCGTCCCACCTGCTGCGCGGGTGAGACTCTGCGAAACCTCAGCATGCGGCACGGCCCGCGGTACGAAGAATGCGAGGTCGCGACGCACGGCGGGATAGCGCCCGGGCACCTTTGCACGGGTGGTTGCGGTGAGCCGCTCGGTGAGCGGTTCCAACAACGCGATGAAGAGTTGCACGTCCGCCTCGATCTCCCATGCTGCAAGGAGTTTCCGGCTCAACGTGCCCGCCCATGCGATGCGTGAACCTGCGACCGCAACCTCTGCACTGGCACCGGGTTTCCAGCCAAGTCCAGAATAGGCGTGCCATTGGGGTGAGTCAACGCGCATCTCGCCCAGCCAGGCTTCGAATACACCCTTGGCATCGAAGAAATCCGCCGCGCTGCGAGGATCATAGGCCAGATCGGGTTTGGCGGGCGAGGTGTCGTGGGTGTGGCGCCAGCGTTGGCCTGCCACCACGGCGCAGAGCATGAGGCTCTCGCTCGGCAGAGCCTCGGCGCTGGGCGTGAAGCCCGCCCCCACTTCGAACAGGCGCACGGATTGGGCGCCCTGCTTGAGATTGTGTGACACGGCGCGCAACAGGCCGGGCACGAGGTTGGGGCGCAGGACCTCACTCTCGCGGCTCATGGGATTCACCAGCCGTACCAAGCCCGAGCCCTCATGCCCCATGAGGGGGGCTGCAAGTGCACCCTCGGGTTCTGACACGAGCGAGCTGCTCCATGCCTCGTGCAGCCCCAGCGAGAGCATCGCTTCACGTGCGCGGCGCACCACGCGTTCGCGAGGCGAGCGGGTGGCGAAGGCGCCGCCCGTCTCCAAGGGTGCCTCGGGGATTCGGTCGTAGCCATGGGAGCGCGCCACCTCCTCAACGAGGTCGTCCTCGAGCGTGCAATCCGAGCGCCATGTTGGGATTTCCACAATGAGTGCATCGCCCTGTTTGCGCACCTTGAACTCGAGCCCGTGCAATAGTTCGGCACAACGCTCGAGCGTGAATGGCAGCCCGATCAATCGAGAACAGCGCGAGGCGCGCAGATTCAGCGTGCGCGCGCTGGGTGCCATGTGACGCAGGCACGAAGGGCCGAGCCGGGACTCCGGGCAGATGGCCTTGAGCAGCGTCAGGAAATGATGTGCGGCTG
>JBDSKE010000060.1:0-10394 GCA_039917105.1 Candidatus Eiseniibacteriota bacterium
CCACTTGCTTGGCGGGAATCACGCGGCCTTCCACAGTCCACGGCGCATGGTGAAGCGGTGTCTCGGGCACCAGGCGCATCTGGATATCGCGTGCCAGCAGAAGTTCCTTCTCCATCGTCTCCTTCTCCTGCTCCAAGCGGCGCTTCTCCTCTGCCTCCACGCGCAGCCGGGCCTTCTCGATGACCCCGGCTGAGTTGCTCGCCACGATCGACAGCAAGCCGATGTCGGAGCGGGCCCACTCGCGGCCGGGCTTGGAGTCGCTCACCGCGAGCAATCCAGTGATCCGGCCATCCACCAGCAATGGCACCGCAAGCAGTGCGCGGATGCTGGATTGCACGGCGCGGAGCCCGGGAAAGCGCCCGTCCGCAAGGATGTCGGGCGTGGCGAGTTCGGCGCGGTTCACCATCAGGAATCCCATCACTGACGTTCGCAGCGGCCCGGGCCACGAGGTCGAGCCGGCTTCGGGCCCCACGCGACGGCTGTCGAAGATGATGGTGTGCGTGCTGAGCTGATCCACTCCGAGCAGCTTGATGCTGCACTCCTCGGCATTGAGCAGGATCGTGGTTTTCTGTGCGATCCAATCGAGGATGGGTTGGAGCTCCGAGTTGCCGGCCACGACGGTGCAGAGCTCGGTGATGAACTGCATCTCAGCCTGCATGCGACTCAAATCGGATGCGGCAGAGGAAGAGGGCGGCAATGTCATCCGTGCTCCGGGTAGGGGTGAGAGTTGTCGGCACCATTGTAGCGGTGGTCGGGCGAACGGGCCATGGCCGACTGCGCCCCGGCTTGCCGCTGCGAGAATGCGCTGCCTATACTCGCCCACCGTACGCAACCGGTGGCCTTTCGACCCACTTCCGCAGGGATGGACGCGATGCGCACTTCGATATCCACCTACCAGAACATCCTCGTCGAGCAGCGCGGTCGCCTCACGATCCTCACCGTGAATCGCCCCGACAAGATGAACGCCATCAACCGCGGGACGCTGGCCGAGATCGGCGAAGCGGCGCAGGCGTTCATTGCAGACGCCTCACAGGGCGCGCTCATCGTGACAGGCTCGGGAACCAAGGCATTCATCTCGGGCGCGGACATCAGCGAGCTGCAGCCGCTGGGGCCCCAAGCCGCCGAGGAGATCTCGCGTTTCGGTCAGGGTGTGGTCGAACTTCTGGAACGCAGCCCCAAGCCCGTGATCGCTGCGGTGAACGGCTATGCGTTCGGCGGAGGCTGCGAACTCGCGCTCGCATGCCACATCCGTCTCGCTTCGGACAATGCGGTCATGGGACTTCCCGAGGTGAAGCTCGGCATCATTCCCGGTTACGGTGGCACACAGCGTCTGCCGCGATTGGTCGGGCCGGGCATGGCGCTCGAACTCATTCTGAGCGCCCGGCCGATCAAGGCCGAGGAGGCCGAGCGGATCGGGCTGGTCAACAAGGTGTATCCGCAATCGGAGCTGATGCGTGAGGCCGAGAAGTTGGCCGAACTCATTCTCAAAAACGGGCCCCTCGCCGTCGAAGCAGCGCTCGAGTGTGTCGTGCGCGGCATGTCGTTGCCGTTGGACCAGGGGCTTCGCTTCGAGAGCGGGCGTTTCGGCATCCTCGCGGCGAGCGAGGACATGCACGAGGGGTTGCAGGCGTTTCTCGACAAGCGCGAGGCGGACTTCCAACGCCGCTGAACCCCGGCTTGTGAAGCGGGGCGTGGTTGCCGATAATGGAGCGATCACGCAAGGAGGCGTCATGCAGGAAGTGCTGAAGGATCTCATCCCCATGCTGCTCTCGCTCGTGCTCGGCACCTTGGTCGGGTGGGAGCGACAGATGGGACGCAAGCCCGCGGGGCTGCGCACGCATACGCTCGTGTGTCTGGGCTCCACGATGTTCGTGCTCACCACCTCGTATTCTCAGGCGGCATTCGGCGGGCACAGCCTGGATTCCACGCGTATCGTCCATGGCGTTGTGACGGGGGTGGGCTTCCTCGGGGCCGGCAGCATCATGCGCCAGGAAGGCTTCGTCCACGGCCTCACCACTGCGGCGAGCGTGTGGATGGTGGCCGCCATCGGCGTCTCCGTGGGGGTGCATGCCTACCCACTCGCGGTCATCGGCACGCTTTTCGCGCTGGTCGTGCTCGAGGGCTATCGCTGGGTCGAGCGCTTCCTGTCCCCAGGGGACGAGAGCGCCGAGTAGGCAGGGTCCGCGCCTCGCGGCCCTCGCCCGTCCGCACCGAAACCGTGGCCGGTGTGACTTTGGGAAGTGCAAAGCGCAGGCAGGCGACCCGCTGATTCCGCACGAACAAATTGCCTTGGCTGCCGATTGGATCGCCGTTGGAGCCATATTGGGCGAATCAGCACCTGCTCAACCGGTCGCGGCGCCTTCCAACGCGGCCAGGACCAGGTCTCCGACCTGATCGGTGCCAAAACCGGAATCCATCGAAAGGTTGGGGAGCTTGCGGGAGCGCAACAAGCAGATCACGGCGTCTTCGATTCGCTTTGCGGCCGCGTTCTCACCCATGTAATCCAACATCATCGAGACTGCCATGATCGTGGCGATCGGGTTCGCTTTGTTCTGTCCGGCGTACTGTGGGGCTGAGCCGTGAATGCTCTCGAACAGGCTGACGCGGCCCGGATGCAGGTTGGCGCTCGCTGCAAGCCCCAAGCCTCCCACCAATGCTGCGCCCAGATCGGTGAAGATGTCGCCGAACATGTTGCTCGTGACCACCGTGTCGTACTGCTCCGGCTGCGTCACCACGAACATGCAGGCGGCGTCGATGTACTGGTGTTCGCACGAAATGTCGGGGTACTCGCCGCCCACCTCGGTGAATGTGCGCGTCCACAGTTCCATGGCGCGGACCGCGTTGGCCTTGGTCAGGAGCGTGAGCTTTTTGCGCTTGTCACGCGCGCGGCACAGCTCGAAGGCAAAACGGATCACGCGCTCGACGCCCTTGCGCGTGAAGATGATCTCCTGTGTGGCCACTTCATCGGCGGTGCCCTTCTTGAACTGCCCCCACATGCCCGCATACGCATCCTCGGTGTTCTCGCGCACCACCAACATGTCCAGGTCCGCTGGGGTCTTGCCCTTGAGTGGGGTCAGCGAGTCGTCGTACAACTTCACGGGCCGCAGGTTCGCGAATAGATCGAGCCCGAAGCGCAGGCGCGCCACGATGCCGAATTCGAGGAAGCCGGGCGCCATGCGCGGATCCCCGATCGCGCCGAGCAGCACGGCGTGCTGCTTCTGGATCTGCTCGAACGCTGCATCCGGGAGGACTTCCTGCGTCTTGAGGTAGTGCTCGGCGCCGAATGGGAAGTGGGTCAACTCCACCTTGAAGCCCTCTAGGCTTGCGACTCGTTCCAACACGCGCAACCCCTGGCGCACGACTTCCGGACCGATCCCGTCGCCGGGGATGACGGCGACCGAGTAGCTCTTGGTCACGATGTACTCCTCGCGCGGTTCTGCGCGTGTGCGGCCCGCTCGGGCCGGTCAGGGTTGGAGGGTGTATTCGACCGTGGCCCAACCGCGCTTCGGTTGACCCAGGCGCACCGGAGCGCGGAAGCGCCATTGATGCAATGCCGACGCGATGTGTGCAACGACTGCGGCCGGCATCGCGTCGCGCGGCAGGTACGGTAGATCGGTGAGCAAGGGCAGCCCCGCTTCCGAGACGAGGACATGCACATAGAGCTGCATCGGTTTGGTGAGTGCCAGCCTGCGCTTGAGCGCTTCGGGTAACGGCGGCATCGGTCGGGACAATATCCCCGGGGCCTCGTCCATCTGCACGAACTCCTCGAGCTTGGGACGGACCGGGGAGGTGAGTACCAGGCAGGCACGCGCGCCGGTCAGGAACACCGTGGGTAACGAATCCGGCTTGATGCCGGGCAGGAGCGCGCGCGGCAGTGCCAGCGCCGGAGCGCGATAGGACGAATCAAGATCGGCGGCAATGCGGAACCGTCGCTGCGCTTCGGTGCGCTGCCCGGCGCGCCAAGCAAGCAATCCGCGGAGATATTGTGCTTCAGGCAACGCCGGTTCGAGCACACTTGCAGCAGTGGCAGCGGCCTCGGCTAGCTCGGTTTCGCCCGCCCGGCCCGCGCACACACCCAACAGGAGGAACTCCGTGCCCGAGAGCGGTCGCGCACTCACGGCAACCAGAGCCGCCTCGAGCGCAGGGCGCCATTCGCCGCGTGCCAACGAGAGCTCGGCACGCGTACGCGCCACATACCAGTACCAACCATCGAAGCGACCATTCATCCAGAGGGGTTCCCGCTGGAATGGGTATTCCGCGCGGCGGGCGACCACCGAAGTGTCGGCGAGCGCCGAGCGCATGAGTGGCGTGTCTATGCGGGCCCATGCGGAATCGCCTTGGCCGCTGCGCGCTTCATCGAGTGCGAGCGCCAACTCGAGGTCGGCGTCGGGGGTCACCCGGCCGCGCAGCTCGCGCAATGCAGCGGCGGCGAGTCCATAGGCCCCGGTCTCCTCGAATGCGCGCGCGGCGCTCGCGATCTCGACAGCCTTGCGTCGTGGCATCGCTGGTTGGCTCACCGTTTTCACTCGGGTCGTGCGGTGGATCCCGGCGCGGGGCGGGATCTTCGCCTTCGCATGGGGCTTGCTCGTCGGGCTTTGAGCATGTCCGCAGGGCACGAGTAAGCAAAGGAGCATTGCGATGCAGGCCACGAACTCAGTGAGGCCGCGGGCGTGATACCTCATCCGACGCGCGTCTCGGCCAAAGCTGCGAGCACGGCGTGGATCTCCTCGTCGAGCAGGAGGCGATCCACGCTCTTGGCGCGCTGGAACACCACCCGCACCCGCTCGGGCGTTGGCTCGATCCGGCGGGACTCCAGCCAGTACACCACATTGCTCTCGCCGCTCATGGGTCCCACTTCGATCTCCTGCCGGCGTCCCACCATCTCGGCGGGAACTCCCGAATAGATCCGGTCAGCGAGCCAGTGGTCGCCCTTCTTGAAAGCCTTGATCACGGCCGCGGCATGAACGCCGGTCCCGGTGCGGAACGCGTCGGCGCCGACGACCGGATAATTCACCGGGATCGGCACACCGGTGCCGTCGGAAGTCTTCTCGCAATACTCGGGCAGCGCGGTCAGGTCGTTTTCGATCCAGCCCATGAGCTTGAGGTTGACCAACAACTGATCCATGGCCGTATTGCCCACGCGTTCGCCGATGCCGATGGCGCAACCATGCACACGCGTTGCCCCGGCGCGGATCGCGGCGATGGTGTTGATCACCGCGATCCCGCGATCGCTGTGCCCGTGCCAGTCGAGCCCGACATCGGCGCCGCTCTCGCGCACAACCTCGGCGGCGAAGCGCACCACGTTGGCAGCGCCGGTCGGCGTGGCGTGCCCCACCGTGTCGCACAGGCAAAGGCGCTTGGCGCCGGACTCGATCGCGGTCAGGAACAGCGCACGCAGTGTGCTCGGGTGCGCGCGCACGGTGTCCTCGGTCACGTACATGACGGGTAGTCCGTTGCGCACCGCGAAGCTCACGGCCTCGCGCGTGTGCTGCAGCATCATCGCCAGGGTCCAGTCCTCGGCATACTGGCGGATGGGGGAGGAACCGATGAAAGTGCAGACCTCGATCGGAATGCCGGCTTTCTGCGATACTTCAACCACGGGCTCGATGTCCCTGAGCATGGTGCGGGCAGCGCAGTTGGCTGTGATCGACAACTTGGCACTGACGATTTCCTGTGCCAGCCGCAGGACATCCTGCACCACGTGCGGGCCCGCCCCGGGCAGGCCGATGTCGGCCGTGTCGAGCCGAAGCCGGTCCATGAGATGGAGCAGTTCGATCTTGCGGTCGATCGATGGCGACTTCACCGACGGTGACTGCAACCCATCGCGCAAGGTCTCGTCGTCGAACTGGATCTTGAAGGGCGGCTTTTCCCAGCGTTCGCCGGCTTCGTTCCAGTCGTGGATGAGCTCGCGTTCATTCATCGGGAGGGGCCCTCGGGGCAAAAGCGGGGAGGTGCTTGGCGCAAAAGAGTAGAACAGCGCGAAGCGGCGTCGGCAAGTGAGGGAATGGTCAGGTTCGCAGGGTGAGGGAAGGGCCGGGCGGGAAACCCGGACCAATCCTTGGGGAAGGTGCTCGGGTCGACCTATGCCCGCTCGACCAACACCGCCATACCCTGCCCGCCCCCGATACAGGCCGAGGCGATGCCGAACTTCTTGCCGCGCAGGCCCAGCTCGATGAGCAGTGTGTGAATCAAGCGCGTGCCCGTGGCGCCGAGTGGGTGCCCCAGGCCGATGGCACCGCCGTTGACATTCACCCTTTCGCGGTCGAGATCCAAGTCCTTCTCGACGGCGAGGTACTGGCCCGCGAACGCCTCGTTGATCTCGAACAGGTCGATCTGCTCCAGCTTCATGCCAGCGCGCTCGAGCACCTTGCGGATCGCCGGCGCGGGGCCGAAGCCCATCACGTCGGGGTCAACGCCGACATAGGACCAGTTGCGCACAAAGCCCATGGCAGTCTTGCCTTCCTTCGCCGCATTCGCCACCGTCGTGACCACCATGGCCGCGCCGCCATCCACCACGCCCGAGGCGTTGCCCGCCGAGACCATAGAGTCGGGCCCGAACGCACCGGGCAGTGACGCCAGGCGTTCGATCGTGGTGCCGGGGAAGAGATGGTCATCCTTCTCCACCATCATCAGCTTCTTGCCTTGCTTCACTTCGACGGGAACGATCTCCTGGGCGAAGCGGCCATTATTGTTCGCAGTGTTCGCGCGTTCGTGCGAGCGGAGTGCGAACTCATCCTGTTGCTCGCGCGAGATGCCGTACTTGCGCGCCAGGTTGTCGCTGGTCTGCGCCATGAAGAATCCGCAGTAGGTGTCCTTCAGTGCGACGAACAGCGAGTCTTCGAGCTGCGCGCCCGGTCCCAACCGGAATCCGGCGCGCGCGCCACGCAGCACATGAGGCGCCTGGCTCATGCTCTCCATGCCGCCGGCCACGACCCAGTTGGCTTCACCCAGTTGCAACAGCTGCGCCGCGCTGACCACCGACTGCAGGCCCGAACCGCACAGTCGGTTCACGGTCAACGCCGGGCAGGCGATTTCGAGCCCCGCACGCAAAGCCACATGGCGCGCGCCATAGAGCGCGTCACCTGAGGTCTGCAGGGCGTTGCCGAACACCACATGGTCGATCAGGCCGGAAGGGAGGTCGGCGCGATCGAGCGCGCCACGGGTCGCGGCCGCGCCCAGGTCGATGGCTGAGAGGGGGGCCAGCGCTCCGCCATTCAGGCCGTCGCCGCGTTTGCCGCCGATCCATTCGGCCATGGGCGTGCGGGCCCCGGAGACGATGACGACTTCGGGAAGTCCATTGGACACAGGAAACTCCTTGCAGTGCGAGTGTCACGGAATGGCCGGGCGGGTGAGGTCGCGCGGCGCTGGGGAGGTGGTTCGATGGAGTACGACCGTAACAGAGCGGATTCCGCGCTCACAAGCGTAGCTGCCGGAGTTGTGCGCAAGCGTGCGGGGATGGCATCTTCCCGGCATGAAGTCACTGACCGAGCACCTCGTCCTCGAGATCCCCACCCGGCGCGCGTTCCTGAACATCACGCCCCAGGTTTCCGATGCCGTCGCCCGCAGCGGGGTGAAGGAAGGGCTCGTGCTGGTCAATGCCATGCATATCACCGCCAGCGTGTTCATCAATGATGACGAGTCGGGCCTGCACCATGACTACGATGTGTGGCTCGAGCAGTTGGCGCCGCATGCTCCCACCTCCCACTACCGACACAACGACACGGGCGAGGACAACGCCGACGCGCACCTGAAACGGCAGGTCATGGGACGCGAGGTCGTGGTTGCGATCACGAAAGGTCAGCTTGATTTCGGACCGTGGGAGCAGATTTTCTACGGTGAGTTCGATGGCCGTCGCAAGAAGCGGGTGCTCATCAAGGTGATCGGCGAATGACCCCGGCCGCAGTCCGCCCCGCGGAGGCGCGCGACCTCGCGCGCATCTGGGAACTCTTGCATGGGCTTGCCGAGTACGAGCGCATGACCGAGCTCATCACTGGCTCGCGAGAAGCCTTTGGAAACGCGTTGTTCGGAAGTCACCCGGTTGCGGAGTCACTCGTGGCCGAGAGTAGTGGCGTGATCGTGGGCTACGCGTTGTTCTATCCCACGTTCTCTTCGTTCCGCACGCGCACCATGCTCTGGCTCGAGGACCTGTTCGTCGATCCGGCAGCTCGTGGTAGCGGAGCGGGCAAAGCCCTGCTCATGGGGCTCGCGCGCCTCGCACTGGCGCGCGGATGCTATCGGGTCGATTGGCACGTGCTCGAGTGGAACTTGCCTGCAATCGGGTTCTACGAGCACATGGGTGCGAGCCGGCAGGAAGCCGACTGCATGCAGTATGGGCTCGCGGAAACCGAGCTCCGCCAGCTGGCCGGCGAGTCGTGCTGACACGACTCGCGCCTCAGCTGCGCGTGGGCAGGGCGCGCAGGCGCTCGGCCAGCGCCCCGGGCAGCGGTTGGGCGAGCAACTCGGCGAGCCGGGCACGATCCGCGCCCCAGGTTGCAAGGTGGGCAAGCAACTTCCCAGCCTTCGCAGAACGCTCGGGGGCGCCGTCCAGTTCGCCGAGCAGCCAGTAAGCAACCGCCCAGCCCTCGGCGGCCGCAAGTGGCACGCCCCGCCAGGAGCCGCTCACGCGTGCGGGAATGCGGACCACGCCCCCGGGCGTTGCGAATGCAAAACGGATGATGATCTCGGCGTCCGAATCGAGCAGCGTGAGCTTGTGGTCGGCATGGCACCCGTTGGCGTCATAACGCTGGTAGGGCAAGCCCGTGAACAACGCTTCGCAAGCTTCTGCGCTCGCATCGGTTTGCAGGTCCCAGTCGCCGACATGCTCGGCAAGCCCGAGCGCATGCAGCAGGCCGCTGCCGCCCAGCCCCCACAGATGACCCGCGGCCGTGAGTCTCGCTCCGGCGCTGGTGAGATGCTCGAAGGGTGGATGCAGCGCCATTACCGCCCGCCCTCTCGCACGGCGTCCGCCGCGCCCTCGGCGAGCGATTCGTGGAGCGTCCCGAGCAACTCGGCCAGCAATGAGGGGGGCGTGGCCCCTGCGATATGCGCAGCGCACGCTTCGCCCAGCTTCTGGGTCACGTGGTGGGCGCCGGCGTGCTCCAGTTCCTGACCGATGCGCCCATACTCGTTATACCGCTCCGCCAGCGTCGCGCGTTCCGGTTCGGGCCAAGGTTCGCCAAGCAGGGCGTGGAGGTGATCCACGGCCGCCACGGTCTCGGTGTTGAAGCCGCCTGCGGCCACCAACCCGCGTACGCATGCGTACAACGCGAGGCAGCGCCATTCGAGGCGATCATGCTTGCCGCTGGCGGCCGGCATCGCGCCACTGTCGAGGAGATCGCGCCACAACGACGGCTCCACCTTGAGGAACAACTCAGCGAGCGCCGCGGCGCGGCGGCGTGGGTCATCCAGCATGTCAGCCTTCGAGTTCGCGGGCGCGAGCCGTGGCGCGCTGAGTGGCGCGCACCACCGCCTTGATCAATGTCACGCGCAGCCCGCCATCCTCCAGTTCGAGGATGCCATCGATGGTCGTGCCGCCGGGCGTGGTGACCTCATCCTTCAGCTTGGCCGGGTGTTCGCCGGTCTCGAGCACCATGGCGCCCGATCCGCGCACCGTTTGCGCCGCGAGCTCCGTGGCGATGGTGCGGGGCAATCCCACCTTCACGCCGGCGTCCGCGAGCGACTCGATCACGATGTAGATGAATGCGGGACCACTTGCCGACAATCCGGTGACCGCGTCCATGTGTTGCTCGTCCACGCGCACCGTGCGCCCCACCGCATCGAAGATCGCGCAGGCATGGTCGAGATGCGCCGCGGTCGCATAGCTGCCAGCGCACAGCGCGGTCATGCCGCGTCGGATCATCGCCGGCGTGTTCGGCATGGCGCGAACCACCGGGATGTTCCCGCGCAAGCGCTTCTCGATGTATGTGGTGCTTGCTGAGGCCGCCACGGAAATCAGCAATTGCCCGGGCGTGAGCACGTCCCTCAGGTCCGCCAACACCGGTGCCACCTGCTGCGGCTTCACGCACAGCAGCACGATCTCGGCGCCCTGGGCAGCTTCGGCATTGGTGAGCGAGCCGTGCACTCCGAGCTTCGCCGCGAGCGACTGCGTGCGTTCGGGATGAGCGGTCGTGATGCGGATGTCGGAAGGTACGAGCTTGCCGGCATCAACGAGGCCGGTGATCAGGGTCTCGCCTAGCTTGCCGGCGCCGATCACCGCAAGGCGGGGGGCGGACATTGGTACTCCTCAAGACGGCGGGTTCGTGCTCCAATCGTAAAAGCCCTTGCCGCTCTTTCTGCCGTGCAATCCGGCAAGGACCATGCGCTTGAGCATCGGAGGCGCAGCGAAGCGGGGCTCCTTGAATTCATCGAACATGATCTCGCTGATGTAGTACGTC
>JBDSKE010000061.1:0-11165 GCA_039917105.1 Candidatus Eiseniibacteriota bacterium
CCCCGACTCATCACAGAAGGCGAACAGCGTGCCGACCTGGATACCCGCAGCGCCTGAGCGCAGCGCGGTGCGAAGTCGATCGGGCCAGCCTGCACCGCCCGCGATCCAGAATGGCAGGCCGAGCTCCGCAATCTTCGACAGATCGACCTCATCGCGCGGACCATAGACTGGCTCGCCGCGTTCATTGAGTTCGCCGCCCCCTCGCGGTGGCGCATTGTGGCCGCCAGCGGTCGGACCTTCGATGACGAAGCCATCGACGCGTCCTTCGGCCTTGCGCACCATGAGCGTCGCGAGTGAGTTGCTGGCGATGATGGGAAGGAAGCGCGGTCGCCGGATCGCGGGTGCGTCGCCATTCCAATGGCGCTGCGGATCGAAATCAATGTACTCGTGCCGATCCAGCGACAGATCCTCGACGTCGAGCCGCAATCGGGCAGGTTCGTGGCGCGACAACTGGTCGAGGGCCTTGGGGATCTCGCGAGGGATCCCCGCACCCATCAAGATGTAGTCAACACCCGCTAGCATGGCGCCGTAGAGCAATGCCAAGTTCGGCAACTGGATCTTGGTGAGCAGATTCATGCCCACCAGGCCGGAGTGCCCCTCCTTGGCCAAGTAGACCTCGGCGAAGGCCGAGAGCATGGTGAACTGATCGCGCTCCAGCGTGACGACCTGACTGTACATCGGCAGGGCCCGATACATCTGGCCGGCTGGGATCCCGCCCTCGACGAAGAAACGCTTGATCGCGCGGTCTGCCACGGGGCGGATGGGAAAAGCTGCGATCGCACGCCGGACATGCCCACCCGGGTCGCCGTCCTGGAGTCGACGGACGAATACCGCATCGACGGCGGTCCCCGAGATGACGCCGAGTTGCCCCAACTGCGACACCGTACGGGCGAGTTTCCAACCCGATACACCCACGCCCATCCCGCCCTGGATGATGAGCGGAAGTCGGCGTTCGTCCAGTGGTTGCTGCGGCGTCGATGGTGTTCCTTGCACGTGCAGATCTGGCCTCATAGGTGCTGGTGACCGCGCATGGTAAAGGGGTATCACGCGCCCATCCCGGGCGCAATGATTTCGTGGCAACCGTTCGGGTCCAGCCTGACTGGGGTACCAGTGTGCCCCTTGGCCTTGGCGTGCATGTGTTGGAGCTGTAATATTCGGTCCATGGACCCGACTCACATCCCTGTCCGCATCGTCCGGCTTGCCCACGCCGAGGACCTTCCCCTGCCGGGCTATGAGACCGCTGGCGCGGCAGGGATGGACGTCCGGGCTGCCTTGGATGACCAGGTCGAAATCGCACCCGGCGCGATCGCCCGCGTTCCCACCGGATGGTCGGTCGAGGTGCCCGAGGGATTCGAGATCCAGCTGCGGCCGCGCTCGGGTCTGGCGATGAAGCATGGCGTCACACTGGCGAACAGTCCCGCGACGATCGATTCCGACTATCGTGGGGAGATCGTGGTGGGCCTGATCAACCACGGTCCCGAGAGCTTCCGTGTCGAACGCGGCATGCGTATCGCGCAGCTGGTGCTGGCCCGTGTACCGCTGATTGAATGGCAGGAGGTCGACTCACTCACCCCCAGCGCACGCGGCGAAGGTGGATTCGGTCACACCGGAGTGCACTGAAGATGCCCAGGCCCCATTCATTCCTGCGCCACGCCTGCGCAACGCTCGGCTATCGTGCCGCCAAGGCCATGCGCGACGCTTCACCAGGATTCGCTTCGTTCCAGGCAAGTCCCACTTCGCGCACTCCGCTCGAAATCCTTGCTCACATGGGCGACTTGATGGATTGGGCGCTCGGGATGGCGGCGGAAGGAAAGTCGCAGTGGCGCGACTCGGGCCCGCTGCCCTGGGCGCAGGAGGTTCAGCGTTTCCACGCCGGCCTGGATGCGTTCGATCGCCTGCTCGCCTCGGGTGAGGAGTTGCTATGGTCACCCGAGGTGTTGTTCCAAGGGCCGATCGCCGACGCATTGCAACACGTGGGCCAACTGACTTTCCTGAGGCGCCTGGCTGGCGAACCCATGAAGGGCGAGAGCTACGCGCGCGCCGAAATCGTCGTTGGGCGCGTCGGAACCGACCAGACGCCCGCGAATGTCGAGTTCGACTAGGACGATTCGCATGGCAATACCCCCCTGCCGGCCAACGGTATACCCCTGCCTTTGGCATCTGGCCTTCGTGGTAGGCTGTTGGCTCTGGTAGGTTATGTGTCATGCAAACACTCCGCTTGGCAGTCCTTGCTCTGGCGCTCAGCGCCTCGGCAGCCGTGGCCACTCCGGTCGCCTCGAAGCATTCTGGTAGCCCGTTGCCATGGATCGTGGATGACTATCCGGCGGCCCTTGCCAAGGCTCGTCGCCTCGGCCGCACACTGGTGGTGGAAGCATGGGCGCCGTGGTGTCACACCTGCCGCTCCATGCGCGCGTTCGTGTACACCGATCCTTCGCTGCGTCGGCACGCCCAACAGTTCGTGTACCTCGACCTCGACACTGAGAAGGCACGCAACGCTGGCTTCCGCCAGAAGCACAAGGTCGAGGCCTACCCCACGCTGTTCTTCATCGACCCGGTGAAGGAACGCATCACCAAACGCTGGCTCGGCGGCCTGACTGTTTCCCAACTCCATGTGCTGCTCGATGACGTGGCAGGTGGCGGCGATACTCCACCCTCGCTACTGGTGCAGCTCTCGAACGCCGACAGTCTGTCGGGCCTGGCTCACAATGCCGAGGCGGCGATCGCGTATGAGCGCGTGCTCGCGTCAGCGAGTCCTACTTGGCATGGCTATCCGCGCACGGTCGAGGCGTTGCTGTATGCCTATTCTGTCACCGACCAATACGCCTCAGGCGCGCGCCTTGCGATCCAGGCGCTGGGACGGGTAGGCCGATCCCCCTCGGGGCTCAACATCGCGGCGAGCGGACTGGACTGCGCGATGAATGCAGCGGACTCGATTCCCCAGAAGGCGGCTTGGACGAAGGCGCTCGAGGCCGAGGCGCTCTCACTCGTGCGCGACCGCTCATTCCGGACCGCTGCGGACGATCGTTCCGGCGCCTACATCACGCTCCTGGGCGCGCGCGAAGCCGCCAAGGATTCCGTGGGTCGACGGCAGGTGGCGAATGAGTGGGCGACATTCCTGGAAGGTGAAGCGGCGGCGGCACGGACCGCGGATCAGCGTGCGGTGTTCGATCCCCATCGATTGTCGGCGTACCTCGAACTGGGGGAGCCAGAGCGCGCGGTCGGCATGCTGCAACAATCCGAAAAGGATTTTCCCGCGGACTACAATCCGCCGCAGCGGTTGGCGACCGCCTACAAGGCCATGAAACATTGGGACGAAGCTCTGGCCGCGTCCGACCGCGCCATGGCCAAAGGATACGGACCGCGCAAGCTGCTGCTCTACCAGACGCGCGCCGACATCCTGACGGGTCGCCAGGACAAGGCGGGCGCGCGCGCGGTGCTGACCGAGGCATTGGCATTCGCCGAAGCGCTTCCCGCCGGGCAACGCTCGGAGAATGCAATCCAAGGATTACGCCGCAAACTGAGCGCGTTGGGAGAATGAGCAGGTTCGCAGCTTCCGGCATGCCGAGCCGGGCCGCGGCTGTTAGTGTGTGGTCGATTCGAGCCCCCCGGTAATGGTCTAAAAAGGGAGAACCCATGCGACGTCAGATGCTTCGCAACTTCGCTCTCATCGCTTCACTCGCACTCACGCTCGCCGGGTGCAAGGGCGGTGGGGTCACGCCGATCAAGACGCTGCTGGATGATCCGGGGCGTTTCGACAAACAGATCGTGCGGATTGCTGGCACCGTGGGAAAGAGCGCTGGAGTGTTGGGCTATGGAGCATACCAAGTCGACGATGGGACCGGCATGATCAGCGTCGTCAGCCAGGCGAACGGTGCACCGCGAGAAGGCGCGCAAGTGGGCGTCGAGGGCGAGTTCCGCGCTGCCTTCACGCTGGGCACCCAGAGCGCCGCGGTGATCATGGAGCAGCGGCGCTACACGCCCAAGTGATCCGCGATTGAAGCGGCATTCGCAGGCCCCTCGACGAAGCTGGTCGAGGGGTTTTTGCGTTTCTGCGGTGGACTACTCGGTCGCTTCGTACGAGAGCAGCGCGTGCACAGGGGTCGGCGCCAGTTTCGTGCGGCCCCCGAGCCCCGACAACTCCACTACGAACAAAGTGGCCACGACCTCCGCCCCCAACTGGTGCACCAGGGCGATGGTCGCTGCTGCGGTGCCACCGGTCGCGAGGAGGTCATCGACGACCACGACCCGCTGCCCTGGCTTCAAGGCATCGGCGTGCAGCTCGAGCGTGTCCTCGCCGTATTCGAGCGAATAGACCTGGCCGACGGTTTTCCCTGGCAGCTTGCCGAACTTGCGTGCCGGCACGAATGGGACGTTCCAATGCTGCGCAAGCGGAGCACCGAAGAGGAAGCCGCGTGACTCGATGGCGACCACCGCGTCGGGCCGAGTCACGCTTGCAGCCAACTGCGAGATTGAATCACGGAACGCTGCAGCATCGGCGAGCAGAGGTGTGATGTCCTTGAACAGGATCCCACGCTTGGGGAAGTCCGGGACGTCGCGGATGTAACGGGACAGATCCATCGTGCGAACTCCTCAGTGGACGGGTGAGCCCGTGTGGCACAGGAACGCCGGACCCGCGTTGCCGCGTGACCCGGCGTGATGTGGAATGGTCGGGGCGAGAGGATTTGAACCTCCGACCCCCTGGTCCCGAACCAGGTGCGCTACCAGGCTGCGCTACGCCCCGACTTGTTCTGTCCGAAATGATGTGCAGGTCCCCGGTCAACGGCGGCGCGGCGTGAGGATGGGCCCTCGGGATGGGTGCGACCACTGCAGCGCGGAGGAAACTAGCACGCCTGCGGCGCCACGGGCAACCGGACCCGAGGGCATAGCCTCCGGGCGACCGAGAGCGGAACTCACAGGCTGAGCCCCCAGTGTTGCATCTCGGCCATGGCGTTCGCATCACTGAGATTGAGCTGCATCGGGGTCACTGAGACGAACCCCGCGTGCACGGCGTGGAAATCAGTCCCTTCGATCGGCTTCCAGATGGGGTCCTCCCCGCCGATCCAGTAATAGTCCTTGCCACGCGGATCGACTTTCTTGACCAGCGTGTCCTGGTAAAGACGCGAACCCAAGCGTGTGAGTTGGATTCCCTTGAGGTCCTGCTTGGGGCGAAAAGGGAAGTTCACATTCAGCAGCAGATCCTTGGACAGGCCGCGCTGGAGCACTTGGCGCACAATCCCGCCCACCATGGCAGCCGGTTCGGCGAAGTCGGTCAGGTCGCGCGTTACCAGGGATGCCGCGATGGCCGGCACGCCTTGAAGTACGCCCTCGATCGCGGCGGCGACCGTGCCGGAGTAGAACACGTCTTCGCCCATGTTCGGTCCATGGTTGATTCCCGACACCACCAGATCGGGCCGGTCGATGAGGGTGCCGTGGAATGCGATCAACACGCAGTCTGCGGGCGTGCCGTCGACACTGTAGACGCAATCGCCATGCGGATGGATACGCAGCGGACGGTGAAGCGTCAACGCCTGGGAAGTGGCGCTCTGATTGCGGTCGGGCGCCACCACGGTCACACGCCCGAATGCCGAAAGATGCGAACGCAACTGCATGAGCGCGGGCGAGTGGATGCCGTCGTCATTCGTGACGAGGATGTGCATCCGGATCCTTTCGTTTCGGCTGCTTTTCGAACCCAAGTCGGATCATCGTGCCAATGATGCGGGGAACATCCCGCGTGATGCTCAGGTGACTTTCTTCGTCCCCATAGACAGTGGGGATGTCGACTTCAGCAATGGTGAATCCCAATCGTGCTCCGCGAACCGCCATTTCGGTTTCGACTTCATAGCGACTGCCGACCACTGGCGTCGCCGCAAGCAACTCGCGCGAGTACAAGCGGTAGCCGCACTGGCTATCGGTGATTCGTTGTCCGGCCAACGCAGTGCAGCACAGGCTGGAGAAGCGATTGGCGAAGCGGCGCATCGGTGGCATGGCGCGCGACATCGCGCGCGTGCCGAGCACCAAGTGAGCGCCGGCCTCGAACGCTGCGGTGAATGCGGGGAAGCAGGCGGGTGGATGTTGGCCGTCGGAGTCGAGCGTGACCACGGCGTCGTAGTCATGCAGCGCACCGAACCCCGCTACGAGCGCATGCCCCTTGCCGCGATTGCCCGCAAAACTGAGAACCTGGGCGCCAAGACTTCGCGCTACCGAGGCGGTGGCATCCCGCGAGCCGTCGTCCACCACAAGCACATGCGGAGGCGCGGGAAGCGCCTGGAGGCCCAATAGCACCTCGCCAAGATGTGCGGCTGCCTGATAGGCGGGCACCAGCGCGGCGACACGGCGAGTCACGCCAGGGTCCGGGGCAAGTGCCTATCCGCGCTCCGATTCGCGAGCATGGTGGGCATCCGATCTTGCTGCGAGTCGAAGTGGTCGGGGTGGCGGGATTTGAACCCACGACCCCCTGCCCCCCATGCAGGTGCGCTACCGGGCTGCGCTACACCCCGACCGAGTACTCCAGGGGAAAGGGCGGCGCGCAATCTAACGGCTAGCGGCGATCGACGCAAGCGAGCCTGCCGCGGAATGTCATGAGGTCTGCTTCGGAGACGGAGCTCAGGAGAGGGCCGTCTCCTCTGAGACTTCGGGCTCGACAGGTTCGAGCTTGCGACCGCGCAGGCGCGACGCCAGCGTTTTGAGTTCCTCACGCACTTCGAGCAATAACATGCGCCGCTCCGCCGTCTCGAATCCCAATTCGACCTGCGGCGAGTCCTCCTTGCGCTCATCGAGCAGGGTCCGCTTGGCACCTGCAATGGTGTACCTACGCTCGTAGAGCAACTCCTTGATCCGGATGAGGAGCTTGACCTCGTCGGGCCGGTACATGCGGTTGCCCGCGCGATTCTTCTTGGGACGCAACATGCTGAACTGCGTTTCCCAGTAGCGCAGCACGTGCGGCTTCACGCCGAGCATGTCGCTGACCTCGCTGATGGACCGGTACAACTTCGTGTCCGGCTCCGTCACTGCATTGCGAAGGGCCAAGCAAACCTCCTTACGACGCGATTTCTCTAGCTCTCACTCCTGAGATCCCGCGTCATCAACGCCAACATCGCTTCCTTGGGTGCTCGCTTTTCCAGCAGCACCTCACAGACCTGCTCGGTGATGGGCATCTCGATGCCTCGTGAGCGAGCCAGGTCGCGCGCCGCACGAGCTGTGTTCACGCCCTCGGCGACCATCACCATCCCGCCGAGGATCTGTTCGATCGTCTCTCCCTTGCCGAGTCGCTCGCCCACATGACGATTGCGGCTATGGCGGCTCATCGCCGTCGCGATGAGATCGCCCATCCCGGTCAGTCCGAAGAACGTTTCCCTCCTGCCACCCATGGTCACGCCGAGCCGGGCGATCTCGGTGAGTCCGCGGGTCAACAGCGCACCCTTGGTGTTGTCGCCATAGCCCAAGCCATCACAGACGCCCGCAGCGATGGCAATGACATTCTTGAGCGCGCCGCCGTACTCGCAACCGATCAAATCGGAGTTGGTGTACACACGCAGTCGAGGAGTCGCGCACAGCATCTGCACCTTGCGGGCGCGCGTCTCATCGACGCAGGCCGCCACGATCGAGGTGGGGATGCCGACCGCCACTTCCTCGGCGTGACTCGGCCCCGTCAGGATCACGGGGGACGAATCGCCGAGCGCTTCGGTCAGGACCTCCGACAAACGTCGCAGGGTTCCCAACTCGAGCCCCTTGCTGGCGCATATCGGTATGGCCCCGGTGCCGAAGGCTGCCACCTGCTCCGCAACCGCCCTCACCGCCTGTGACGGGACCCCATAAACATGGAAATCCGCGCCCTCGAGCGCTGCGTCCAGTTGTGGCTGGACCTTAACTCCATCCGGTAGCCGGATGCCAGCAAGAAACTTGGCGTTCTCCCGGTCGCGTTCGATCGCGTCGAGTTCGGCGCGGTCATTGCCCCAGATCCGGACCTGGTGCCCCGCATTGGCCAGATGCACCGCCAGCGTCGTTCCCCACGAACCTGCCCCGAAGATGGCCACGCAGCTCATGAGGAAGCCTCTTCCTTCCTGAAGGTGAACCGGCGCTCCGTGCCCTGCAGCAGGCGGCGGATGTTCTCGTGGTGGCGGACGATCACCAATATTGCGATCAGGACGCCGAAGCCGAAGGTGGGGCTGCGCCAACCCCCAGGTGCGGCGAATCCCAATGTCACTGCGAAAGCCAATGACCCCAGGATGGAGCCAAGCGAGACGAAGCGGGTGAGCGCAAGGCAGAGAAGGAATACGCCCATGAATGCCGCGAACGCGGGTGGGTTGAGCGCCAGTAGAACTCCTACGGTTGTGGCCACGCCCTTGCCCCCCTTGAATCCCGCGAACAGGGTGAACACGTGGCCGAGCACAGCGGCAAACCCGACTGCGAGGCGGCACCACTCGAATCCGCCGGGGAACTCCGCGCCGTACTGCAACGGCACCAGCCAGGTCGGAATGGCCCCCTTGGCGATATCGAGCACGAGGGTTGCCGCTCCGATCGCCGGGCCCAGAGAACGATAGACATTCGTGGCGCCCAGGTTGCGCGAGCCCAGGGTCCGCACATCAACACCCTTGAACCACCACCCGAGCCACAGGCCCCACGGCAGCGACCCGGACAAATAGCTGATCAGCATCGGCAGCGCGAAGGCCATGTGCAGGACTCTCCTACTCGCTCTTCTTCACCCGGAACTTGAGCGGCGTGCCGCGGAAGCCGAAATGATCGGCGAAGTTGCCCCACAGGTAGCTGCGATAGTTATCGCTCAGGCGCGAAGGGGCATTCACGAACAGCGTGAAAGTCGGCGGGCAACTACCGGTCTGGGTCATGTAATAGATCTTGGGAAACTTTCCGGCGGCGTTGCTGGGGACCGCCCGCTTCTTCTGCACCAACTCCAGCCACTCGTTCAGGTCATGGGTCGAGATTCTACGGGTGTTCTCCTGGACACGCGCCCGGATGTATTCGGGCAGCTTGGCCAGATGCGTCTTGTCGAGTGCCGAGACCGGGTGTGCAGGAAGCTCGGCGAGCGTGGGGAAGCGACGGGCCCGCTCGGCCTGCACATGCTTCCACGCAACTTCGCGATCCTCGATCAGGTCCCACTTGTTGTACAGAACCAGCAAGGCACAGCCGGCATCGAGTGCGTGGTGCGCCAAGCGCGCTTCCTGCTTCTCGAAACCCAGCACGCTGTCGATCACGAGTACCGCGACATCCGCGCGCTCCATGGCATTCATGGCGCGCATGGTGGCGTAGAACTCAGCCTGATCCTCGAAAATCGACTGTCGGCGGATGCCGGCCGTGTCGACGAGGATGAAATCGCCCTTGGGAGTGCGCCAGCGCGCATCGATTGCATCGACCGTCGTGCCGGCGGTGGCTTCGACCATCACGCGTTCCTCGCCCAACAGCGCATTGACGATGGAGCTCTTTCCCACATTCGGCCGGCCCACGATTGCCACGCGTGGCGCGGGAGCCTCGGTGTCCATGGTCTCGGGCACCATCGCCAGGATGGCGTCGAGCAGGTCGCCGATCCCAAACCCGCCTTCTGCCGCGATCGGAAGTGGATCGCCCAAGCCGAGCCGATGGAAATCATGCACGATGGCGTCCCCCGGTTTGTCGACCTTGTTCACCACCACCAAGGTCCTCACCTGCGACTTGCGCAGCTGGACTGCAATGGCCTGGTCCAGATCGGTCACACCGGTATGCGCATCGAGCAGGAAGATGACGGCGTTGGCCAGCCCGATGGCGGCCTCGGCCTGGCGGCGCACATCCGCATCGCGGCCCTCCATTGCGGTGGGTAGGAACCCGCCGGTATCCACGAGCACGAACTCGCGCTCGAGCCACTCCGCGCGCACCGCATTGCGGTCGCGGGTGACGCCCGGTCGGTCATGCACGACCGCACGACGCTCACCGACAATGCGGTTGAAGAGCGTGGATTTGCCGACGTTGGGCCGACCGATGATGGCGATGACAGGAGCGGGCATGATCTCTCGCACCAACAGGACGGCGCGCCGGGATCCAGAAGGCCGACGCGCCGAGGGTCCTGCCAGACATGGAGCGGGCAACGGGGGTCGAACCCGCGACCTCAAGCTTGGGAAGCTCGCGCTCTACCAACTGAGCTATGCCCGCGTGAATAGCATGACAAAGAACAATGGCAACCTAGGGGACCGCCAAAGCGGTGTCAACAGCGGCGGAGCGTGCACCGCCCAGCGGGCCCGGCAGGGTCGCTGCCCCGCCCGGGCGCCCGCTGGGGGCGGTACGAGCGCCAAGCTATCGTAGGATGGTCACCTTGCGCGTGCCCTCGAATCCGCTCGAGGCATAGCGCACCTGCGCAAAATAAATGCCACGCGCTAGGCGCCGGCCGGCATCATCGGTGCCGTCCCATCGTAGTGCGTGCTCCCCTGCCGAAAACTCCCGCGATGCCAATGTGCGCACCGTGCGGCCCGAGAGGTCGAGCAACAAGATCTCGACCCTGTCGCGCTTGGTCAGGGTTAATCGCACAGTGGATTCGAGTCCGGGACGCATGGGATTCCCGAACAACGCGACTGCATCCATGAGCGGACGGCCGCTGGGCGCGTGCGGAGTGTCGAGGACGAGTGACGGACCACCCGCGAGGGTGCAGATGCTCCCGAAAACATTGCTCAATGCCTGATAGTAGTACGAGATCCGGCCTGGATCGGTATCGCAGTATCGACCGAACAGGTGCTCGACATCCCAACCGTCGGTGAGCGCGACCCAGTTGCGCGTGGCGACCGCGGCTTTTCTCACCGATGCCACATACGGGCCGTTGAGTCCTGCATTCTCGTAGAAGCTGGCCGCGGCCGTCTCGGCCAGTCCGGGATTGCGCTGCAAGAGGTCGTTCGAGAAGCTGCAATTATTCGACACGCCGTAGATATCAGCATTGGTGGTGATGATATTGGTCGTGATCAGGTCCGTGCAGTCGTTCGTGTTGCCCGACACGGACTGGTACGACGGGTTACGGAGCGACAGACCGAGCTTCTGAGCGAGGAAGTCTGTGTGGGCAGGATCGACTCCACCCGTCTGAGTCTCCGACTGAGCAAAGCCGTCACCCTGGATGAACAGACCGCGCGGCTGCGCCGAACCGGCCGCATTCGTGAGGTAGTCGTTCAACAGGGCGATGTCGTTCTGGCTGCGGT
>JBDSKE010000062.1:0-12263 GCA_039917105.1 Candidatus Eiseniibacteriota bacterium
CAGAAGTTCGCGAAGTGCGCCCGGTCACGCCCTGGGAGCAGTGAAGCGAACGGTCGCTATGTCCCTGCAGAGATCCGACGCACAGTCTCGCAGCGCGATGGCGGCCAGTGCACGTTCATGAGCGAAAACGGCAGACGCTGCGAGGCGAACACCTGGCTGGAGTTCGACCATATACAACCCGTGGCACGCAACGGCGAGAGGACCACCGAGAACCTGCGGCTGCGCTGCCGCGCGCATAACCAATACGAGGCAAGGCGCGTGTTCGGCGCTGGGTTCATGGAGCACAAGCGCCACGAAGCGCGCAGCAAGACAACGCGGGCGCGGGAACAAGCCGCAGAAAAAACCGCGGCCATTGATACGACTGCGCCCGCATCGACTACCGACCGGTTGATACGGAATCACCGGAAGTCCTAGGCTATCCCCAAGCCAATCGCACAGGGTGAAGTGGACCGAGATTCTGCCGCGCGCGCGGCTGGATCGAGAGCGAGGAATGCGCATGAAGTTGCGAATGTGGCAGGTGGACGCATTCACCAGCCGGGTATTCTCGGGCAATCCCGCTGCCGTGGTCCCGTTGGAATCGTGGTTGCCCGATCAGACCCTGCGAGCGATCGCTGCCGAGAACAACCTGTCCGAGACCGCGTTTCTTGTACGCGAACCCGAAAGCTATCGCCTGCGTTGGTTCACGCCTCAGGTGGAAGTCCCGCTCTGCGGGCATGCCACGCTTGCGACCTCATATGTGGTGTTCCGCCACTTGGAGCCATCGCTCGATCGGGTGGTCTATCAATCGAGGAGTGGTCCGCTCATCGTGGAGCGCGATGGTGATCGCATGGTGCTCGACTTTCCCGAGTACAGGCAGGAGCCCATCACGCCATCAGCGACCCTGATCGAAGCGATCGGCCTGACGCCGCTGGAAACCTATTTGGGCATCAAAATGATGGCCGTGTTGCCCGACGAAGCGGCCGTCCGTGCCGCGCGACCTGACATGGCGAAGGTGAAAACCCTGCCCGGTTTTGGCCTCATCCTGACCGCGCCCGGCACCGATTGTGATTTCGTATCGCGCTACTTCGTGCCGCAGGGCGGCATCGATGAAGATCCCGTGACCGGTGCGGCACATTGTCAGTTGATCCCCTACTGGGCCGCGCGCCTTGGGCACAACGCGCTGTACGCACGGCAGGTCTCGGCGCGTGGCGGCGAGTTGTGGGTGGAACACCGAGCCCCCCGCGTGCGGATGGCGGGGCATGCGGTGCAGTACCTGGAGGGCGTGATCGAGATGGAGGGGTGAGGATTTTTCCCTGAATAGAAGGGACCCAGGACACCCAGGACACCCGGGAGGTAGCGATGGAATCCATTGCGGCGGATGTGCTCGGCGGAATCGGCAACACACCACTTGTCCAGTTGCGACAGGTCGTTCCGCCTGGCTCGGCACGCATCGTCGCCAAGTTGGAGTGGGCGAATCCGACGGGGAGCATGAAGGACCGCATGGCCGCGGCGGTGATCATGCGTGCAGAGGCAGATGGACGCCTTGGCCCGGGCGGAACAGTCGTCGAGTACACCGCAGGGACCACCGGAGTGTCTTTGGCTCTCGTATGCGCGGCCAAGGGGTACGCTCTGGAGATTGTATTCTCGGATGCGTTCAGTGATGAGAAGCGGCACATGATGGAAGCCTTCGGCGCGCGCGTGACCGAAGTTCTGAGCGATAAAAAACAGATCAATGCGTCACTGATCAAGGCCATGATCAGCGCAGCCGCCGAAACGAGTCGGCGGCCCGGGCACTGGTACTGCGATCAACTCAACAACCGCCATGCCAGCGAAGGGTACCTCCCACTGGGCGAGGAACTCTGGCAGCAGACGAACGGTCAGGTCGATGCTTTCGTTCACACGGTGAGCACAGCGCATTCGATTCACGGGGTGACGAAGGCCCTGTGGGAGCACAACAGGCGGATCCAGATCGTCGCCGTCGAGCCAGACGAATCCGCGGTCCTCTCGGGCAGGCCCTCTGGCTCGCACAAGATCGAAGGCATCGGCATCGGGTTCATCCCCCCGCTCTGGCAGCCGGATCTCGTCAACGAGATCCAAACGGTCACGACCCAAGACGCGAAACAGATGGCGCGGCGGTTGGCGCGCGAGGAAGGCATCCTTGCCGGCGCATCGACGGGCGCGAACGTTGTTGCCGCCATAAGGGTTGCGGAGCGCTTGGGGCCGGAGGCCACGGTCGCGACGATCATCGTCGATTCCGGGCTGCGCTATTTGAGTACCGATATCTACCGAAGCCAGCCTCGCCACTGATCGGGCGAGAATACAAGCCACAAAATCAGGATTGACGAGTGAGGGGGGGCGGGGCCAAGTTGAAGCGCCGATCGGACTGGCGCGATTCATCAACAACGCAGCGAAGGGGGAAGAACATGCCAAAGCTCCAAGATGCCAAGCTCGAGGATCTGAAGGGCCGCTTCCAGGGTGAGGTGTTGCTACCGGGCGAGGCCGCCTACGAAGGCGCTCGCAAGATCTGGAACGCGATGATCGATAAGCGTCCCGCCCTCATCGTTCGCTGCACCACCACGGCGGACGTGGTCAGCGCGGTGAACTTCGCCAGGGACAACGGGCTCCTGCTCGCCGTTCGCGGTGGCGGACATAATATCGCCGGCAATGCCATGTGCGACGACGGCATCGTGCTCGACCTCTCGGGAATGAAGGCCGCGAGCGTCGACCCGGGCGCGCGTCGCGTCACCATCGAGGGCGGTGCCACGCTGGCGGATCTGGACGCAGCCACCCAGGCTCACGGCCTCGCAACTCCTCTCGGCATCAACTCCACCACTGGTGTCGCGGGCCTTACTTTGGGCGGCGGGTTCGGTTGGCTGAGTCGCAAATACGGCATGACCATCGACAATCTCGAATCCGCCGAGGTCGTGACTGCTGCCGGCGAGGTGGTGCGCGCCAGCGCCACCGAGAACCCCGATCTCTTCTGGGCGATCCGTGGCGGCGGCGGGAATTTCGGCGTCGTCACCCGCTTCGAGTTCCGACTCCACAAGGTGGGGCCCGAGGTGCTGAGCGGCCTGATCGTCTACCCGATCTCGGAAGCAAAGTCGGTGCTGCAGAAATATCGCGAGTTCGTCGCCACGGCGCCGGATGAACTTTCGGTCTGGACAGTGATCCGCCAAGCGCCGCCGCTGCCATTCCTGCCCAATGAAGTCCACGGCAAGGGAATCGTGGCGCTCGCGTTGCTCTATGCGGGTGACCCCAAGCAAGGCGAGCCGCTCATCGAACCCCTGCGCAAGTTCGGCACCCCGGTCGGTGAGCATGTGGGCGCCCAGCCGTACACCGCCTGGCAGCAGGCGTTCGATCCGCTGCTCACTCCGGGCGCGCGTAACTATTGGAAGTCGCATAACTTCAAGACGCTTCCCGATGCACTCCTGGACGCGGTCATCGAATACATCGGTAAGCTGCCATCGCCCCAGTGCGAGATCTTCTTCGGCGCGCTGGGTGGCGCCACCACACGGCCCACCCCTGATTCTGCGGCGTATTCTCATCGCGATGCGCAGTACGTCATGAACGTCCACGGCAGGTGGGACGACGCGGCCGACGACGAGCGCTGCATTGGCTGGTCGCGCGACTTCTTCAAAGCATCGGCCCCCTTCGCCAGTGACGGCGTCTACGTCAACTTCCTCACCGCCGACGAGAGTGATCGCGTGCGTAGCGCCTATGGTGCGAGCTACCCGCGTCTCGCCCAGGCGAAGCGCAAGTACGACCCGGACAATCTTTTCCGTGTGAACCAGAACATCCAGCCGGCCTGAGCGGACTGGGGTGGTCGAGCGAGGGGCCAGCGTTGCCGCTGGGGCAGATCCGTCTGCCTCGTCGTCCGCGCGCGCCCTCGCTTTGACTTCGCTGGCGCTGCTCGCCTTCGCCAGCAATTCGCTGCTGTGTCGGTTCGCGCTCAAACACACCGGCACGGATGCGGCGAGTTTCACGGCCATCCGGCTGACCTCTGGAGCTGTGATCCTCATGCTCTTGGCGCGCGTGCGCAGCGGCGCGCGCGTCGGGGCAGGTAGTTGGCGCTCTGCGCTCGCGTTGTTCGCGTACGCTGCCGGTTTCTCTTTCGCCTACACGATCCTCACTGCCGCCACGGGTGCGCTGCTGCTTTTCACCGCGGTCCAAGCAACGATGATCGGATATGGAATCTGGTCAGGAGAGCGGCTGAAGTCCTCTCAGCTGTTCGGGCTCGCGCTCGCCCTATCGGGTCTTGTCGGGCTGTTGCTGCCGGGCCTCGCTGCGCCGCCGGTCCAAGGGAGCATCCTGATGCTGGGCGCAGGGGTCGCATGGGGGATTTACTCGCTGCGCGGAAGAGGCGCCGGCGATCCGCTCAAAGTGACCGCCGGGAACTTCGCGCGCGCCATTCCTCTTGCGGCAGCGCTGAGTGCCGTCCTGTGGAATCATCTCTCGCTGGACGCAGCCGGTGCAGGATATGCCGTTGCATCGGGCGCGCTCGCCTCTGGGATCGGCTATGCCATCTGGTACACGGTATTGCCCGCATTGCGCGCGACGCACGCAGCAACGGTCCAACTGAGTGTTCCAGTTTTGGCGGCAGTTGGGGGAATCGCCTTGCTGGGCGAGCCGATGACCCAGCGCCTGGGGTTGGCGTCCGCGGCGATTCTCGGCGGGATCGCGCTGGTCCTCTTGGCTGCAAGCCCTCGCCGCCGGTAGAGTTCGCCCAATGCCTGCATTCGACGAACTCACGCTGCGCACCGAGCTCGAGCTCAACCGAGTCGAGGCGGATATCGCTCCGAGGAATGCAGCTTCCGGTAAGACCCTGGAGCGACTCGGCTTCAAACAGGAAGGCCTGCCCCGGCAGCGGTGGATCGTGGGCGAGGAGATTTCGGACACAGCTCTCTTCGGGTTGCTGCTCAGCGACTGGCGGTCAATAAATTGAAGCACGCCAAGGCGATCATGGAGCAGATTCTCAACGGGTTCGCCTTGGAGCCCGGTGGCCACCACGGCTTCAAGCACTGGGCTCGAGTGCACGAGAATGGCATGCGGCTCGCAGAATCCACCGGCGCCGACGTCGAGGTGGTCAGGCTGTTCGCAATGCTCCATGACTCGCGCCGGGTCGACGAGTTCCGCGATGATGGACACGGCTTGCGCGGAGCGGAGTTCGCGCGCTCACTGCGAGGCTCGTTGATCGACCTTGATGACGCCCGCTTCGAGTTGCTTCACCAGGCATGTGCGTTGCACGTGCACCCGCCCTGGTCCGCCGACGCGACGCTCCTCACCTGTTGGGATGCGGATCGCCTTGATCTGGGCCGGGTCGGCATCACCCCGGATCCCGCTCGACTCGGCACCAGCGCCGCGCAGAAGTTGTTGGAATGGGCGGCTGCTCGTGCATGGGGTCATTACATCCCGGCGGAAGTGCTAGAGGAGTGGGGAATCCCGATTCCAGGCTATTGATCGCGCCGCACCGGCAACAGATTGAGTGTGCGCTGGAAGCTCACGGCAATGCCGGCCTCGCGACCCGAATCCGGCCCCAGGGGCATGACATAGTCGATGCGCAGGTAGATCTCGGGGTCGGGAACTCCCGGGCGATACAGCACCGACACCCCCGCTTCACTCAGCCATTCATCCGCGCGCGGAAAATCGCGGCGCGTGCCCGGGCCGCCGCTGAATGCTTCACCGCCCCACACGGCACCACTACCCAGAAACGCGCCGATCTGCAGCGGGAACATGTCGGGGTGCGGGATGCGCAATAATTGCAATACATCGTCCATGAGCAACGCATCCACACGACCGAATGCCTTGCCGGCGCCATGCAGTTCGTTGCGTTCGAGCGAGCGCAGGCTGGATGAGCCGCCCAGGTAGAATGCTTCCTGAGGCAGCGCCTCGCCGCGCAGGCGGCCCCACTCGAGCTGGGGCGCCACCGCGATGTGTCGCGTCAGTCCCACATCGCCGCCCAGTGCAATACGCGTGCGCCGGTAGGTGAAGCCGCTGTTCGTGGCGCGCCCTGCGGTCCAGTGCTGCAGCTGCAGCCGAAGCGGCAACTTCGGCACTTGGAAATCACCTTCGATGGCGGCCTCGCGCGCGCGCCCAAAGCCAGCGGGTCCATTCGGAACCAGAGCAAGCTCGCGGCCGAGCAGGTTCCATGTGGTCGAGGTGGGTCGCGAGGACTCGAGTTGGTCGCGATAGGCCAGCGACAATCGCCCGCTCGCCGTCTCGCGCACCAGCAGGCCTCGCACACCATCTCGGCGTAGGTACTGCTGCCGGTCCGCGCCCGAGACAATCGCACGCACGGAGGTGAGGAGAGCTTCGTGGTGGTCACGGTCGAAAGCCTCGGTGGCGCGTCCACCCCATAGATCGAAAGACCAGGCGGCGTCGCGGCCACGATCCGTCCAGCGGTGCAGATAGCGCCCGCCACCCAGGAAGTCCTTCTGCCCCAAGGTGTATTGCAGCTTAGCGTTCACCCGGCCGAATCCACGCGAAGCCCCGGTGCCAAGTTCGCCGCCCAGTTGCCAGCCGTCGACTCGATTGAATCCGATCGCGGGAGTGGGCGCGAGCCGATTGGCACGCCGCGTCCGCCGCGAAACGCCCGGGGGTTCCGAAAGACCTACGGTGAGCATGCTGTCGAGACCGGTCGTGTCGGGGAGTTGGGCGGTCACGCCGAAGTAACCGCTGGTCGAATCGGTCATGCGGCGCATGTAGCCCTCGAGCAGTGAATCGCTTGGCGCGGCTTCGGCGTGCGCGCTCACCATGGCGAACAAGCTGAGCGCGAAGGACACGCTTGCGGCCACGAGGGGCAGCGGTGCCCGGCTCACGAGCGGGCGCCCTTTCGCTTCGTTCCGGGTTTGGCGAATATCGAGTCGGGCAATCCTGAGTTGATCGAGTAGTCCGAGAACTGGAGCGCGAAATCGAAAGCCCGACCGAACTTGGGTAGGGGTACCGAGGCGCGGATACGCATCAGCATGCGACTCGCGACCCAATGGTCGCCCACCTTGATTCGCTCGACGACCATCCGATCGATGCCCTTCAGGAACAACGGGACGGGCGAGCGATGGAACTCGAGTTCCTGGCGAACGATCACGTACTCCTTGGTGTCGATCCACACCAATCCGCTCGGCTCGTACACGGCCAGGACCGAACGCGGTTCGAAGCGGATGCGGTAGATGAGGTGGTCGCCCAGGAGTTCGCGGGCCTCGATGCGGTACCTGTATTCGCGCCGAGACTCCGGCTTGAATGCGAAGGTCAAGCCTTCTTCGCGCATGTTGGACGAGAAGTTCACGTCCACATCGCGCTTGTCGGGATCTTTGTTGGGCTTGAGCTCGTAGTGGCGCAGCTCCACCGTGCGGGCCAGGCCGGGCTTCTTCTTGAAGACCCTGGACACCGTTTCCATGAGCACTTCCGGTTTGGCGCTGGTCGCATTGCGCACGACGCGTAGGGTGGCCGTGAAGGCCTGCTCGGTCATGAGCGATTCGCGCCTCGCCTCGCCGCGGGCCACTCGGTCAAGGATCTCATCGAGCAAGATGCGCGGCGCGGTCACGAGCACCCCGGTGACCTCGGTATGCATCGTGTCCTCGACGGCGAGCGCTGGGCCCGCACCCTGGGGACGAGGGGTGGGTGCGGCGGCGGCTGATCTGCATGTGACGACGAGCGTGACGACAAGCAGGACGAACGCGTATCGCATGGGCATGGGGAATACGAGTCTCATGTCGTAGCAATGTGAAGTAGGTGAGGCAGGCCCGCAACACCGCGCGACACATCCGCAACGACAAGCTGCTCTGAGCCAACCATTTCGGCCGTGCTGCAATGGCATACGCAGGCTCACGCCTGCACGTTGCAGCCCAAGCCGGTTCCCGGCACGGTGCGTGCCAAGGATAGAGTGAACAGTCCGGCTCGACCCCCGAGGCCGGCAAGGAGGAGTCCATGGATTCGCGATACCTTTGCTTGAGCATCACTGCGGTTGGCCTGGTGGCCGCGTTGGCCGTTCCCGCTCATGCGGATGCCCCGATGGCGTTGGCGTCGGGCGCTGCCCGCGTCGAGTTGCTCTCGTGCACCGATCCGGCTCCGAAATCCCAAAATGCGTTCGGAGAGGCGGCCTCGTTGCTGGCTTACAATGTGAGCCACGTCAATACCACGCCGCAGGTCGAGATGAACGGAGTGCATTATCGCCCGCGTCGCCAGTACAGCGATCGTGTGGATGCCTCGAGCGTGAGCCAGATCCACCTGGGCTTCTTCGATCCCGACGGCTCACGCGGGGAACAGTTCCTGATCGGCATTCGGGGTGGTCCCATGCTCGACTCCCATGTGCAACTGGGTCTGGGGGTGGACTGGATCCATAAGACCGAGAAGACTTCGTCCGTCACCAGTTCGCAGAACGGTCCCGGAGGCACGCCCATCGAGGTCCGTCAGGATCTGGCGCGCGCCTCGAGCCATCTATTCCCGGTCTTGGCGTATGTGCAGTTCTCGATGGATGACGACATGGCGGTGGTGCCGTTCTTCGGCGCGGGTGCTGGCTATGAGGTGATGCTGTTGTCGGCGGAGGACTTCACCACGGGCGCCCAGTACGACGGCACGTTCGGAGGCTGGGGCTGGCAGGTCTGGGGTGGCGCGGCGCTACCGCTGTCGGGCCGCACGCGAGTGACCGGCGAAGTCTTCGTCAACGGCGGGGAGTTGACGCGTGATGTGAAGGACAGCTTCGCGGGCAGCTCGTATCGCGAGACCGTCGATGTCGACGGCGCGGGAATGCGGGTGGGCCTGGCGTGGGGGTTCTGAGGATAGGGGTGTTCATCAACGCCTGAACCTGAAGTGATGTACCGGGCACCTCCCGGCAAGGGCGACGCCCCGCGGCCAGCGAACCGCGGGGCGTTCGCATGCTATCGCGGCGGGCATTGCTGCACGTGGGTGGCTCGGCTACGCTCGCACCATGGCTCGAAAGTCTCCCCGTTCCCGCAAGAAGAGCGCAGATGCGCCCAAACTCCCCGCGTCGCCGCGAGTGCGCTCGGCGCCCGGGCAATCGCGGACACGAGTCTCGCGTGCGGGACATACGCTGCAGGGAGCTAGACCCACCCCGGCGTCTCAGAGCGCGGCGAAGAAGCAGGCCACGCGCGCGACGCCCAAGCCGCGCCGAACGGTGGTCCCCAAGCGCAAGCAGACGCTGATGCCCGATGGTGTGCGGGTGAAGGCGATCCTTGAGCAGTTGGACGAGCTCTATCCGGACGCCAAGTGCGCGCTGGATTTTCGCACTCCCTTGCAGCTGCTGATTGCCACGATCCTGTCGGCCCAATGCACGGACGAGCGCGTGAACCTGACCACGCCGGCCCTGTTCGCGCGGTTTCCCGAAGCGAAGGCACTCGCAAGCGCTTCGCTGGATGAACTCGAGAAGATGATCCATTCCACCGGATTCTTCCGGCAGAAGGCCAAAAGCATCCAACAGGCCTGTGCCGACATCGTTGCGCTGCACCGCGGTCAAGTGCCGCGAACTCTAGAGGAGTTGACCGCGCTGCGCGGGGTCGGACGCAAGACCGCCAACGTGGTGCTGGGTAATGCCTACGGAATCACCTCCGGCATCGTGGTCGACACGCACGTCACGCGGCTCTCGAACCGGCTTGGGCTCACCACGGAGCAGGACGCCGTCAAGATCGAGTTCGCGCTCATGCCTTTGGTGCCGAAAGAATCCTGGACGCTGTTCTCACACTGGTTGATCCTGCACGGCCGCGCGGTATGCAACGCGCGCAAGCCTCATTGCTCCCGGTGCGCCCTCTCGCCGCACTGTCCCAAGCTTGGCGTCACGGTGGCGCAATAGGCCGCATGCGTCGCTTCGCCTGCTCCCTCGCGCTGCTCGCCTCTTTGACTGCCGGGGCGCACGCGCAGGTGCTCTCGCCCGATGCCCTGGGTTTCGAAAGCGCCGCGGCCATCGACGACGCCCGAGCGTTACGGATCAATCCGGCCGCGATCGGGTTACGCTACCCATACGAGGCGCGCCTGGCATTTGCGACCAGTACACTCGACCGCAAGCGGGACGCCGGTTCAGCCACAATCACTTGGCGGGGGGTCGGGGCATTCGGGGAGCGCACGCGGTTCGTTTCGCGCAGTTACGGCGCCGGCTTTGCAGCAGGCCCGGACCGACTGCGCATGGGTTGGAGCGCAGCGGTGCTCGCCCCCGACGGCAATGGCGGCGCATCGGTGGGCGACCACGCGATCGGCGTATTGTCGCGCCCGCTGCCGTGGCTGTCAGCGGGGGCCGTGCTCAAACATGTGACGGCGCCGACTTTCCGCGGCAACCGACTGGCGCGAGAGCAGACCTTCGCGGTCGGGCTGCGGCCATTGGCGCTGTCGCGCACGGCGGCGCACGAAGCGGGCACTCGCTGGACCCTCACTGCGGATGTCACGCGGCGCGAAGGCGAACCCGCCAAGAGTGCACGTGTGCGGGTAGGCACCGAGTTGGAGCCCATTTCGGGCTTGGTGGTGCGCGCAACCGCTGAGCGGGGTGGGTATCGAGTGGGTCTCGGTATACACGGCACCCGCATGAGCGTGCATGCCGCCCAACAACGCGCTGACGATGTCCGCACCGTGGAGAGCTACGCGTGGAGCATGCATCAAGGCGAGGAAGCCACGCGGTTCTTATTGTCGCGTCAGCATCGGGTCGCGGTGGTGCGTGTCGCGGGAACGCTTGCCGATGAGTCGCTGGGAGGCGTCTCGTTGTTGGGCGGTGGCAGCATCACGCCATCGGGACCGCTCCATCGCCAACTCGAACGGGCGCTCGGGGATCCCCTCACGCGGGGGGTGCTCCTGGACCTGCAGGGCGCTTCGGGCATGGCGCAACTCGAGGAGCTGCGCGCTCGATTGCTGAAGTTGCGCGCCGCGGGCAAGCCGGTGGTGGCCTATCTGGAATATGGCGGCGGACGCGGTGACCTGTTCCTTGCAAGCGCAGCCAAGCAGGTGGTGGCCTCGCAGGAGGCCTTCTTCGGTGCACTGGGACTGCGCGCCGAGCGGCGTTACTACAAACAGTTCCTCGCGGACCAAGGGGTGCGTCTGGAGCGCTCGAGCGTTGGCCAATACAAGAGTGCTTACCGCAACTTCAGCGTGGGCTCCACGCCGCCGGCCGACAGCGTCGTGATCCAACATCTGCTCGATCAACAGCAGCGCATGTTCGTGAAAGACCTCTCCGACGCGCGACGCTTGAAGCCTGCGGCGCTGACTCGATTCCTCGACGGTCGGCCCTGGCGCGCGGTCGACCTTGCACAAGGTGGGGTGATCGACAGCGTCGGCTACCGTGAGGATGCCATGCGCCTGCTGGGCCGGCTCTCATCGTTGGGTGAGCGGCCGCGTTTGATTCGCCTGCTTCAGGCGCCAAGCGCCCGCCGTACCTGGACCGAGCCCGAGCGAATCGCGATCGTGTATGCCAGTGGCGGCATCGAGGTGGGCCGCAGCGGGAGCGACCTGTTGAGCGGCGGCTTCATGGGCAGCCAGACCATCGTCGAACAGCTCGAGCGAGCGTTTCATTCTCCGGGCGTCAAGGCGGTGGTCCTGCGCGTCGAGAGTCCGGGCGGGTCCACGCTCGCCAGCGATCTCATTGACCATGCCGTCCAGCGACTCCGGCGCGAGACCGGCAAACCGTTGATCGTCAGCATGGGTTCAGTGGCAGCCAGCGGGGGCTATTACATCAGCTGTCACGCCGATCGCATCTATGCGGACCGTTCCACGCGGACCGGTAGCATCGGCGTGTTGTTCGTGAAGCCCTCGTTCGAGGGCTTCTACGCCAAACATCGCATCCGCCAAGAGGACTTCGATCGCGGCGAGTACATGCGCTCGTGGTCCTACGCGCGCGATTGGACGCCGCGTGAGCAGGCGATTGCGGACTCATCGATCCTGCGTTCGTATGCGGCATTCGTCGGCAAAGTCGCCGAGGGCCGCGGCATGCGAACCGAGGCGGTGAACACTCTCGCCCAAGGCCGTGTCTGGCTTGGCGAGGACGCCGCCGCGAACCGGTTGATCGACGGAATCGGCGGTTTGGACGCGGCGATCGCCGAGGCGCGCCGCCGGGGAGGGATTCCCGAGCAAGAGCGCATCCGCTTGCTCGAGTTCCGCCGACCCCGCGGATCATTCGTCGACCGTTTGTTGGGTGGTTACCTGCGCGGCCTGGCTTCGCGCGAGGCGCGGACACCCGACTTCATGCAGATCCAGGCGCGCGAGAACGAGGCGCTGGAGTCACTCTCGGACTAGGGCGGCCGCGGCGATCTGGCGCATGCGATCACTGTCCCGCCGCGGCGCTTCGCGTGCGAGGACCT
>JBDSKE010000063.1:0-23389 GCA_039917105.1 Candidatus Eiseniibacteriota bacterium
CGCACGAAGGCCTCGGTGTCCTCGAAGATCCTGGGGCGTCTGGCATGGATCGGTATCACCGAGGGCTCACGGGTGAAGTCGGGCGAGACCATTGCGCGCTTGGAGAGCGCGGACTACCAAGCGGCACTCGGCGCGAGTCGCGCCAATCTCGGCCAGTATGAAGCGCAACTGGCGCAAGCACGCCGCGAGTTCGTGCGGGCGCAGTCGCTGCGCAAGGCGGATCTTGTGGCGGAGATCGAAATGGAGAACGCGCAGACCAAGGTGGAGGTGCTCGCAGCCCAGTTAGGCAGCGCCCGCGCCCAAGTGAAACTGTCACAAGCCAACTTGGAGAACACCTACGTCCGCGCCCCCTTTGGCGGCACTGTGCTGCGCAAGGATGCCGAAGTGGGTGAGATCGTCGCGCCCTCGGGCGCCGGCGGCGGGCTGACCCGCACCGCGATCGTGACCATGGCCGACCTCGGCACGCTCGAGGTCGAGGTCGACGTGAACGAGGCCTACATCGCCCAGGTGAGTCATGCGCAGCCCGCACGCATCACCCTCGATGCATACCCCGACACCTCGTTCAGCGGAAGTGTTCGCCAGGTGGTCCCTACGGCCGACCGCCAGAAGGCAACGGTGCTCGTCAAGGTCTCGATCCTCGACCGTGATCCGCGCATCCTGCCCGAGATGGGCGCCAAGGTGGTCTTCACCACCCGCGAGGATGCCGTGCAGAACGCGGCCCCACGCCGGGTGCTGGTGCCCTCCGAAGCTGTGGTGCGAGAGAAGGGGGCGGCACGCGTCTGGGTCATCGACAACGGTGTGGCTCGCAGCGTGACAGTCGACGTCGGCCCCGAACAGAATGAGAAGGTGGAGGTCCGCAGTGGGCTCACCGGCGGTGAAAGCCTTGCGCTCTCCCCCCCCGCAACGCTCAAGGATGGCCTCAGGGTGAGAGTTGTTGCGCGCTGAGCATGTACTCGGCTTCCATCCACGAACAGGAGGTGCCCATGGCATCAGTTGAGGTGCGCGCTGTCCGCAAGGTATACCGGCGTGAGGCCGAAGAGGTTCTGGTACTGGATGGAATCTCGCTCGAGATCCAGGATGGTGAGTTCGTCGCACTCATGGGGCCGTCGGGCTCCGGCAAGACCACGCTGCTCAACCTGATCGGTGGCATCGACCAGCCGACCAGTGGCGACATCATGGTGGCGGGGACGAACATCGCACGGATGAAAGGCGATGCGCTGGCGCATTGGCGCAGCGCCACCATCGGTTACATCTTCCAGCTCTACAATCTGATCCCCGTCCTGACGGCGTTACAGAATGTGGAGTTGCCGCTTTTGCTGGTGAAGATGAGCGGCGGCGAACGCAGGAAGCGTGCGACCACGGCGCTCGAGCTTGTGGGCCTCGGCGACCGACTCAAGCACTTCCCGCGTCAACTCTCGGGCGGCCAGGAACAGCGCGTCGCGATTGCGCGCGCCCTGGTCTCGGATCCTCAAGTGCTATTGGCGGACGAACCCACCGGCGACTTGGACCGCAAGAGCGCTGAGGAAGTGCTGCTGCTGCTCGAACGGCTCAACCGCGAGTTCAAGAAGACCATCGTGATGGTGACGCACGACCCTCACTCGGCCGAGCGCGCCACCCGACAGTTCCACCTCGACAAGGGCGTCCTCACCCGCTGATCGCACGGAGGTCCGGATGAATCTCTTCTCGCTCGTGCTGGTCAACCTGGGGCGCAACAAACTGCGCACGTTTCTCACCCTGGCCAGCGTCACCGTTGCGCTGTTCCTGTTCATCTCGCTTCGCGGTGTACTCGACACGCTTCATTCCTCGATCGAGGTGGGCAGCCGCCAGCGCCTGATCACGCGCAACGCCATCTCGCTCGTGTTCCCCATGCCCCAGTCCTATGGCAACCGCATCGCGGCCGTGCCCGGCGTCCGCTCGGTGGGGGTCCAGAACTGGTTCGGAGGGCAGGATCCCCGCGGCGCCCAGTATTTCTATCCGCAGTTCGCCGTGGATGAATCGTTCTACCCGATCTACCGCAATGACGTGGAAATCGTCGAGGCGAGCCAGCCCACGGTGCCCGCCGCGGTCCCCGAGGGCGCTGACCCTAAGCTGGCGGCGTACTACTCCGAACAGACCGCCTGTGTCGTAGGCGAGAAACTCATGAAGAAGAACGGCTGGAAACTCGGCCAGACAGTGACCCTCAGTGGCACGATCTATCCGGGGAACTGGCCGCTCACCATCCGCGCGGTCTATCGCGCCAAGAACCCTGCGTTCGGCGATGAAACCATGTTCTTCCAATTCAAGTATCTGGAACAGAAGGGCATGGGAGGCTCGGGACGGGTGGGCGTTTACGTTCTCGACCTGAGCGATCCCGAACGTTCGGCTGCCGTGGCCAAACAGGTCGACGGCATGTTCGAGAACTCCTCGGCAGCCACACGCACCGAGAGCGAGCAAGCATTCCAAGCAGGATTCGTCAGCATGTACGGCAACATCCCATTCGTGCTCAATGTCATCGGCTTGGCGGTCGTGTTCGCGATTCTCGGGATCGCCGCCAACACGATGATGATGTCGATGCGTGAACGAACGACCGAGTTCGGGGTGCTCAAGACGCTCGGGTTCACCGATGGCACCGTGTTCACGCTGGTGTTGATCGAGGCCGCCATCATCACCGTGGGGGGCGGTGTACTGGGTGCTCTGCTCGCCAAGTTGATCGTGACTGGCGCGAGCACGGGATTCCTGCCACCCCTGACAATCTACTGGAGCAGCGTGGCACTCGGCATCGGTATCGCCACGCTCATTGGCGCCATCAGCGGCCTCATCCCGGCGTTCCAAGCCTCGCGCCTGCGCATCGTCGACGCGCTACGGCGCGTGGACTAGGGAGTTCGACCCATGGCCATCCCGTTCGTCTACAATGTGCGCCACGTGATGAACCGCCCCATGTCCACGCTGACCACCGCACTGGGTATCGGCCTCACTGTGGCGATCCTGATCGGCGCGCTCGCACTGGCTTCCGGATTCCGGGCTTCGCTCGTGAGCACGGGCCGCGACGACAACGCCATCGTCCTTCGCAAGGGCGCCGACAGCGAGATCTCAAGCGGGATTTCGCGCGACAACGCCAATATCGTGCGGGCGCTCCAGGAGATCGCCACCGGCCCCGATGGACGGCCGCTGGTGACCGCCGACCTTGTCGTGGTGACGAACCGAGAACGGCTGGGACAGAGCGGTTCCTCGAACGTGACCGTGCGGGGCGTGGACGCAAGTGCGATCACGATTCGTGGTGGCGTGAAGATCACCGCGGGCCGCATGTTCACGCCCGGGACCGACGAGGTGATCATTGGTCGGCGCATCGCGGGTCGCTTCAAGCATTGCGCCGTCGGGGATCGGATTCGCTTCCAACAACGCGACTTCACCGTCGTGGGCCATTTCAGCTCCGGCGGTTCGGCATTCGAGTCGGAGGTCTGGGGCGATGTCGAGGTACTGATGCCAGCGCTCGACCGTGACAACACGTATCAGACGATCGTGTTCCGCATGCGTGACCCCCAGCAGTTCCCGGCTCTCAAAGCACGTCTCGAAGCAGATCCCCGACTGCAAGTGCAGGTCCAGATCGAGAGGCGGTTCTTCGCCAAACAGTCCGAGTTGTTCACGGGCCTCATCACTGGAGTCGGACTGTTCATCACCATCATCATGGCGGTGGGCGCCCTGTTCGGCGCAGCCAACACGATGTTCGCAGCGATCGGCTCGCGCACCCGCGAGATCGCCATGCTGTTGGTGTTGGGCTTCAGCCCCCGCGCGGTCATGGTGTCGTTCATGTTCGAGTCCGTGCTGATCGCCGCTCTGGGCGGCGTACTGGGCATCCTCATGGCGCTGCCGGTCAACGGCATCACCTCGAGCACCACGAACTTCACCTCATTCAGCGAACTCGCGTTCCAGTTCCAGGTGACCCCTCAGGCCATGATGCAGGGTATGGGGTTCGCACTGGCGCTGGGCCTGTTGGGCGGCTTCTTCCCAGCCTTGCGGGCTTCCCGCCAGCGGCTGTCCACCGCGTTGCGCGGCGGCTGAGCGCACCCGGCGCTGCCCAAGCGCATCGGACCCAAGGTGACGGCAGGTGCGGGCCGGGCTAGAATCGTGCCGCTTTCACCCACCCCAACCTCATTTGGGAGGCCATCGTGTCGAAGCTCCACGAGGTCATCATCCTGGGCTCCGGCCCGGCTGGATATACCGCGGCCTTGTACGCGGCGCGGGCCGAGTTGAGCCCGGTGATGTTCAGCGGCCTGCAACCGGGCGGGCAATTGACCATCACCACCGAAGTCGAGAACTACCCGGGCTTTCCCGCGGGCATCCAAGGGCCTGAGCTCATGGACCACTTCCGCGCCCAGGTCGTGCGCTTCGGCGCCGTGGTCCACGACACGCTGGTCGAGAAGGTGGACTTCTCGCAGCGACCCTTCCGGGTGTGGTCCGAAGGGGAAGAGCACCAAGCCAAGAGCATCATCGTGGCCACTGGAGCCAGCGCCATGCTGCTCGGCATCCCCAGCGAGACGGACTTCATGGGCTTCGGCGTGAGCGCCTGCGCCACCTGCGACGGCTTCTTCTTCAAGGGAAAGCGCGTCATCGTGGTGGGCGGCGGGGACACCGCCATGGAGGAAGCCAACTTCCTCACCCGCTTCTGCACCGAAGTGATCGTGGTGCACCGTCGCGACACACTGCGCGCGAGCAAGATCATGCAGGAGCGCGCGCGAGCCAACAGCAAGATCCGCTTCATCTGGAATAGCGAGGTCATCGAAGTCGTGGGCGAAGTGCACAAGCGCGTGACGGGCGTGAAGTTGCGTGATACCCGCACCGGAGCAACTTCCGAGATGGCGATCGAGGGCGTGTTCGTGGCCATCGGCCACCGGCCCAATACCGAGTTCCTCGGCGGCCAGTTGCCCACCGACGACAAGGGCTATCTCAAGGTCACGCCCGGAAGTTCGTATACCTCGATCCCGGGCGTGTTCGCAGCAGGTGATGTGCATGACTCGGTGTATCGGCAGGCCGTGACCGCGGCCGGCAGTGGCTGTATGGCGGCGATCGACGCCGAGCGCTGGCTCGAGACACAGGCCCATGCGGAGCGCGCGGCAAAATCGACCGCGGCTGCGCACTGATCCCAAGGAGGGATTCCGTGGAACGCGAAGTCCTCGAGTTCGACGTGCAGTTCGTGGGTGCGGGTCCCGCTGGCCTGGCGGGAGCAATCCATCTGGCCGATCTGATTGCGGCCCACAACGCACAGTGCGCGACATCGGGTGGCGCGCTGCTGCCCGAGATGAACATCGCCGTCCTGGAGAAGTCGGCTGAGGTCGGCCAGCACGGCATTTCCGGCGCGGTCATGGACCCGCGCGCGCTGGCCGAGTTGATCCCTGACTTTCGCGCCAAGGGTTGTCCCATCGAGAGCGAAGTCACCGGCGATGATGTTTACATCCTTACCCAAACGGGCCAGTTCCGCCTGCCCATAGTGCCGCCTGCACTGCACAACGACGGCAATTGCATCGTCAGCCTGGGCGAGCTCGCCAAGTGGCTGGCTGCGCAGGCCGAGGAGCGCGGGGTCCTGATCGCCACCGAAACCCCGGCGCAGACGCCGCTGCTCGAGGGACAGAAACTGCTCGGCGTGCGCACCGGCGACAAGGGTGTCGATCGCGCCGGCGAGAAAAAGCCGACGTATCAGCCAGGCGCCGACTGCACCGCTAAGGTCACCGTTCTGTGCGAGGGCCCGCGCGGCACCATTGGCAAGCAGCTCGAGCGAGCTTTAGGACTCACCGTCGGCAAGGAGCCTCAGGTTTATGCGGCCGGCGTGAAGGAACTCTGGGAGGTGCCCGCGGGTAAGGCGCAAAAAGGCCGCGTCATCCACACGATGAACTGGCCGCTTCCCGCGAGCACGTTTGGCGGCGGGTTCATCTACGGACTCTCGGACACGCTCTGGTATGTGGGCTGCGTCACGGGGTTGGACTCCAAGGACCCCACCAGTGATCCGCACGCGAACCTGCAGATGCTCAAGACCCACCCGCTCGTCCGCGCGTTGCTCGAGGGCGGCAAGCCCATCGCCTACGGCGCCAAGGCGATTCCCGAGGGCGGCTGGTTCGCGATGCCCAAGCTGTATGCAGACGGCCTGCTGCTCGCCGGCGATACCGGTGGTTTCTTGAACGGTGGCCGCTTGAAGGGCGTTCACCTGGCGATCAAGTCGGGGATGCTGGCCGCCGAGCAGATCCTGGAGTGCCTTCTCGCCAACGACTTCTCCGGCGCGAAGCTCGCGGGCTACGAGAGACGAGTTGCGGAGTCCTGGGCGGGTCGGGAACTCAAGAGCATGCGCAACTTCCACCAGGCCTTCGATGGTGGCCTGTGGCAGGCGTTGCCGCGCACCGGCCTGCAGATGCTCATGGGCGGGCTCGATGTGTTCGGCGACCACCTCAAGGGCCATGCGGGCCACGAACGGATGGCCCCGCTGGCCAGCGTGCACCCCCACGGCAAGCCTGCAGCGCCCCGGTACGACGGCAAGCTCACGTTCGACAAACTGGCGGATGTCTACCTCTCGGGCACGATGCACGAGGAGAACCAACCCGTTCACCTCGTGGTCGCCGATACGAGCGTGTGCGCCACGCAGTGCCGGCGGGAGTTCGGCAATCCCTGCCAGCACTTCTGTCCCGCCGCGGTCTACGAGATGGTGTCGGATGAAGCCAAGGGCCCGGGCGAGATCAAGCTGCAGATCAATGCTTCCAACTGCGTGCACTGTAAGACCTGCGACATCGCTGACCCCTACCAGATCATCACTTGGACCACTCCCGAAGGCGGCGGCGGACCGAACTACAAGCGGCTCTGATCATTCCTGCGCGCCCCACGCACGAACGCCCGCTCCGGCACTACCGGAGCGGGCGTCGCATTTCAGAAGAAACCGACTAGCGATAGAGGGTCTTGAGGCCGCCCCAGGTCGGCGTGCGCGTCGGGGTCGATCCGCAGTGGCCTGGGCCCGTGATGCCTTGGTTGAAGTTGTCCAGCGTGTTCGTGAGGCCGCTCGTCGAGCCCGGTGCCAGATAACCAGCCCCGATCGGGGGCGCAACCAGTCCTCCGATGAGCGCATCGGCCTGCGAGATCGCGGTGACGATGGCGGCCGGAGGCGTCGCGCCGTTGGCGACGTTGAGCTTGGCCGCAATCAACTGGTGGGCCAACGAGATCAGCCCGTTGCCTGCTGCGGGCTCATTGAAGATCTGCATCAACTGCGCCGCCGAGTAATTGACCGTGCCGAGCGTCAAGTTGCCCACCGGCCATGCCCCCGGGTGATTCTTCCAGTAGCCCTGCGTGTAGGTGCAGTCCTGCTGGCTGCGCAGCAAGGTGGTGGCGCGCTGCGTCGGCGACGAAGCGCTCGCCTCATTGAGACCGTCGCCATTGGCATGCACGCGTACCACATACTCAGTGCCTTCGACGAGTTCGCCGCGCTGCTGCGTGACTACCCCAGTCTCATCGAACAAGTCGCCGATCTGCACGCCCGCGTCTTCCATAGAGAGTAGGCGGAAATCGCCAGATCCCTCTTCGGTGTTCAGGGTCGGCACGCCGCGGAAATCTCCCTTGAGGATACGGGGGTCGCCATTCGCTGGCCACGCGCCCAGGGCGTCATAGGTGGCAGCGGGCAACCACTCGAGGGAGAATCCGTTCGGAGCACCCGACATGCCGGAGGTGATCCTGACGGTCAGCGAGGTGCGACCGGAACGTAGGACTTCGACGCTCGGGGTATCGAAACTTGCTGCAGAAGCAAGCGTTGCAGACAAACCGAGAGTGCAGATCGTGGTCAGGATCGCGCGAACGTATCGAGGATTCATGTCGGCCATTCTCCAGCTAGGGTGCAGGGCAATCGGGGGATTAGGAGAATCCTATGTGCCATAGTGTGACACATTCTCCCCATAGGTTGTCAAACGCCGCGATTGAACCGCCTGTTCCACGCCCGTTTGGTGCTATCCTACGTGCAGCTTCCCACCCCTTACGGAGAATAAGTGAGCCATTCGGCCAAATCCTCTAACCACTTGCGCGCCCTGACACTCGGGCTGTTGCTCCTGACCGCAGGGTTACTCCATTCCTGCGCGGCGCCGGTACAGGAAATGGGACCGGGTGTGTCCTTGCCGCCGTCACTCCCCGCTGCCAAGCTGGCCCTTCCTCCGGCCCTGCGGGTATTCCACGACGAGCTGGAGCCCTATGGCGACTGGGTCCTGATCGAGCCATATGGCTACGTTTTCCGCCCCGATGTGAACACGGTGGCATGGCGCCCTTACGAGTACGGGTGGTGGGAGCCTTCCGATGTGTTCGGCTGGATCTGGAGTTCCGATGAACCGTTCGGGTGGCTGACCTACCACTACGGCACCTGGTTCCGTGATGACTTCCAGGGTTGGGTCTGGGCGCCGGGAGTCGAATGGGGTCCAGCCTGGGTCGCGTGGGTCTCGGTGGGCGACTGGATCGGTTGGGCGCCGCTCTCCCCGATCGAGTACGACCGATACAATGACATCCCAGGTGGAGTGTTCGTGTATGCGAGCGCGACCCAGTTCGGTCGCGACGACGAGAGCATGCGCTCGACATTCGTGAACGGTCTGTCTCGTACGAATGAACCGCTTCGGCAGATCCTTCGGCTTGGCCACGCCGACGGTGTCTCGTTCAACATGGGGCCGGATCCCCTGTTCGTGCAGCGCGCGGGCGGCATGGGACCGACCCGCGAGCTCCCTCCTCCGGCCCGGCTCGACCTGCCGCGCGTGGCACACGACGATGGCACGCAGTTGCTGCTGCGCAGCAAGAAACTGTTCGCACAGGCCGAGCGTGAATGGCGTGGCTGGCGCGAACACGGCGCCACACCCAAGCCCGTACCGGGCGGCAAGCCGCGCCCGCCGGTCTGGCGGGAGCCGCCGGCCAAGCAGCCGCGGGTCGCACCCGATGGCGGCCCCGCGTCAGCGGACACGCTCGAGAAGGGCACAACGCCACGTGAGGGCGCGCGCTTCAAGCCAGTGCCGCCCGCGCGGCGTGATTCGACGGTTGGAAAGGGGCGCACGCTGGGGCGGGGCGGTGTGCGCAAACCCGGGGCCAAGCCGCTCGGTGGCGCGGCCGCCGACTCAACGCGCTGAATCGTGCCGCATGACGGTGAGCCCGACGGCGCGCATCAAAGCCCGCGCTTTGGCGCTGGGCTTTGATGCGGTTGGCGTCGCGAGCGTCACCCCGCTCGACGCCCAACACCATTACGAGGCCTGGCTCGCGGCCGGACGCCACGCCGAGATGCGCTGGCTTGCGAGCGAGAAGCATCGCCAGCGTCGCCAGCATCCCGAGCTGCTGGTGCGTGATATTCGCTCGGTGTTGTGCGTGGCTCTGTGCTATCCACCCGAGCGTCAAAGCGCTCTCACCGAAAGGCTCGGGAGTATCGCGCGCTACGCTGCGGGCGAGGACTACCACCACATCATGAGGGACAAGCTCTACGCGCTGGAAGGCTGGATCCGCACAGAGTTGTTCCCAGGCTCGGGTTCGCTCTGGTATTCGGATACCGGCGCGATCCTGGAGCGCGGCTGGGCCGAGCGGGCGGGGCTGGGGTGGATCGGCAAGCATTCCGGATTGTTGTCGCGCACTCTTGGATCGTGGTTCCTGCTCGGCGAGGTGCTCATGGACCGCGAGCTCGAACCCGACACCCCGCTCGCGAGCGAGCACTGTGGAACCTGCACGCGCTGCGTCGAGGTCTGTCCGACGCGCGCCATCGTGGCGCCCTATCAGGTGGATGCGCGGCGCTGCATCTCCTACCTCACCATCGAGCACAAGGGCGCGATCCCGCGCGAACTGCGCCGCGCGGTGGGCGATTGGATCTTCGGTTGCGACCTGTGCCAGGACGCCTGTCCATGGAACCGCTTCGCACCACCTGCGCGCGAATCGCGGTTGCATGCCCGCGCGCTGGAGGGCTGGTCGCTCGATCGGTTTCTCGATCTGGACGAACCCACCTTCCGCACCCTGTTCGCCGACAGTCCGATCCGCCGCGCTGGCCGAGCGGGATTCGTACGCAATGTCTGCGTCGCACTGGGCAATCGCCGCCAGATGACTGCGTGCGAACCGCTATTACGCCGTCTTTCAATCGACGAGGCGCCCATCGTGCGAGGGCATGCCGCATGGGCATTGGGACAGATTGCTTCGCAGGCCACGCTCGAACCGGCGCTGCGCGAGGGGATTGACGCGGCGCTGGACCACTGCACCACGGGGGATATCGATGCCTGGGTGCGCGAGGAGGCGACGCTCGCCTTGGCGCGTTGAGTCCGGTGGTTCGTCAACGAAGCGGCGTGCCGTCCACCCATTGCGAGTTCCCATCCTCGAAGCGCTCCCGCTTCCAGATCGGCACCCGCGCCTTGAGCTCGTCCATCACCCAGCGACTGGCTTCGTAAGCCGCTCCACGGTGCGCGGCGCTCACCACCACCACCACGCTCGCTTCGGTGGGAGGCACCTCGCCGAGACGGTGCGTCACTTCGCAGTGGGACACTTCAAAACGTTCGCACGCCTCACGCTCCAGGCGCGCGAGCGCCTCCAGCGCCATGGACTCGTAGGCCTCGTAGGCAAGTTGTAGCACTCGACGACCGTCGTGGTGATCGCGCGTGGTGCCCAGGAACACGATCACCGCGCCGCAGTCGGCTCGGATCGCACGGGCCTGAAGCGCGGCCTGATCGATGGCCGCAAGCGTGAGTTCAGCCATTCCGGTCAGCCCCCGCTCACTGGCGGCAACAGCGCCAATTCGGCTCCGGCGGCCAGCATCGTATCCGCGCGCACGAGTTCGCCGTTCATGGCCACGGCAAGATGCGGCCGCAATGGACCGATGCCCGGATGCGATGCCTCGAGCGAAGCGAGCAGATCGCGCACGCGACTGCCCTCGGGCAGATCCCACGCCGCTGACGCTGCCCCCATCTGCTCACGCATCTGCGCGAAGAAGAGCACCTTTCCCTGCATGATTGGTCCCTCGATGGATGAACGCCTATGCTGCCCGCGACATGGACCATAATCAACCACCCGGTGCGCCGGACAACGACGCTGGCCCACCATCCTCCCTCGAGGACGCGCTGCGGGTGCAGGTCCTGACTGCACGGCTTCGCCGTCGCCTTTTCGCGTGGTTCCTCGCCTTGGTCGTGGGTGGGGCGTTGTTCGTGTTGCTGGGTTCCACCGAGGGTGCGCTGTTGGTCGCGATCTCGGGACTGTTCGTGCTCGCGCAGGCCACAGACGCCGCGGCCGCGGCCCCTGCCTATCGCGACTGGGTGCGCGCAACGCTACCACGCACGCAACTACTGGGGGCGGTCTCCAGGAGTGTGGTCCGCGGCATTCTGCCGTTGTTCGGAGCACTCATGCTGGCGGGAATGGCTGCCTTCGCGCTCCAAGATGCGCCCGGAACGCGTCAACGGGTCGCCGCGGCGTGCGGCGGGGTGGCGGCCCTGCTGGTGCTGGCTCTTGCGGCGCGGTCGGTGGCCGATGCGGTGGCCCGCCGTCTGTTTCACACGTTCACCCCGAACCGGACCGAACGCCTGACCGCGCGCGTCACGGCGATTGGGTTCCTGGCCTTCCCGGTATTCGCGCTGATGCGTCCAGAGTTGATCGCGACGCTATCCAGCCGATCGGGTGACCTGGTCACTCCCTTGGGACTGGTGGCGCAGATGATAGGCTTGGTCACGCTGGGCCTGGCCGGGGTCGGGCTGGGCTTGAAGCGTGATTGGCGGGAAGCGCGCGCGCGTCTGGGCCTCACTGCGATGACACCACGGCACTGGATCTGGGCAGCGGCCGGTCTGGCGGCGGTGGCCGGCGTCAATACCGGGATGGAATGGATCGAGACGCACCGCTTCCCTGCCCTTGCGCTGGCGGACCAGCAGGTCACCAAGATGATCGCCGCGCATCTCTCGCTTGGCGCCACGATCGTGCTGGGGATCAGTGCGGGGGTTGGCGAGGAGATCACCGTGCGCGGCGCATTGCAGCCGAGGCTCGGGTTGCTGCTCTCCTCAATGCTGTTCGCCTCGGGCCATGTGCAGTACACATGGTTCGGCGTGCTCACGGTGGGCCTGTTGGGGGTAGCGCTCGGCGTCATCCGCCAACGGACCAACACAACCACCGCGATAGTCGTGCACGGCTTATACGACATCCTCGCAGCGTTCACCGCACAATAGGGGCGCGAGGGCTTGGAGTCGGGTCACTTTCACGCGGGGGCCTCTTCGAGTCGCGCGGTGAAATGCCGTAGCACCGGCGCCTCGTAGGTGATTCGCAACCCTTTGAGTCGTTCGCGGCCTTGGTACAACTCGATCACGGACTCGGCCACATAGCGCATGTGTTCGGTGGTGTAGACGCGCCGGGGGACCGCCAGGCGCACCAACTCGAGTTGCGGGTACTTCATCTCGCCGGTCACCTCGTCGGGCTCTGCGAACATGAGCGAGCCCACCTCCACGGCGCGGATTCCGAACTCGCGATACAGCGCCACGACCAACGCCTGTCCCGGGAACTGCGACTGCGCCAAGTGCGGCATGAAACGCTTGGCATCGATGTACACCGCATGCCCGCCCACCGGCTTGACGATGGGGACGCCCGCTTGGTCGAGGAGCGCGCCCAGATGCGCGACCTGGCCGATCCGGAAGGCCAGATAGTCTTCATCGAGCACTTCATGCAGGCCCCGCGCGATGGCCTCCAGATCCCGGCCTGCGAGCCCGCCATAGGTTGGGAAGCCTTCGATCAGGATGAGCAGGTTGGTGATGCGCTGCGACCAATCGGCGTCGTTCAGCGCCAGGAAGCCGCCGATGTTCACCAGGCCGTCCTTCTTGGCGCTCATGGTGCAACCATCGCCATGCGAGAACATTTCACGGGCGATCTCGGCGACGCTCTTGTTCGCGTAGCCACTCTCGCGTTGTTGCACGAAGTAGCTGTTCTCGGCGAATCGGCAGGCATCGAAGAACAACGGCACACGATGGCGGGTGCACACTTCGCGCACCGCCCGCACATTTGCCAGTGACACCGGTTGACCACCGCCGGAGTTGTTCGTGACGGTGAGCATCACCACAGGCACCCGTTCGCGGCCCTTATCGATGAGTAGGGCGTCGAGCTTGTTGGGATCGAGATTGCCCTTGAAGGGGTGATCGATGGTGGGGTCCAACCCCTCGTCGATGACCAGATCGGCAGCCTCGGCGCCCTGATGCTGGATGTTCGCGCGCGTGGTGTCGAAGTGGATGTTGTTCGGCACCACATCGCCGGGCTTGAGCACGGTGGAGAACAACAGGTTCTCGGCGACTCGCCCCTGATGGGTGGGAATCACGTGCTCGAATCCGAATATCTCGCGCACGGCCTTTTGGAAGTGGAAGAAGTTGCGACTGCCGGCATAGGACTCATCGCCCATCATCATGCCGGCCCATTGATGGTCGCTCATCGCCGATGTGCCGCTATCGGTCAGCAGGTCCACGTAGATACTGTCCGCCGGTACGGCGAAGATATTGAGGCCGGCTCTTTGGATGAGCTGGTCACGTTCCTCGCGGGTGACGCGGCGAATCGGCTCGACGACTTTGATTCGGAATGGTTCGGCTGGAAAGCGCATGCGGCGCAGTCTAGCAGGGTGTCCGTGCAGCTGGAACCGCTCACGCCGCGGGCGAGAGCCATTCAGTTCCAGCGGCCGCCCTCTTCCGCACCGCCATCGGCCGGCGGCGGAACGGGCGGAACCGGAGGGAAGATCGGCGCGAACAACAACCGGAGTTTCTCGGTGAGCAACCGCGAGCGCTCGAACACACTCTCGAGTCCCAACAACTCCATCTTGCTGGCGACATCAAGGCGCGCGCACTGCGCCACCACATTCACCAGGGTCTCGAAGGGCGCATCGGGTGCCACGGCCAGTGGCGTGAACCAGGCGTCGAGACCCAGGGGCCGGAGTTTCTGTATCTGATCGAGCAGCGCATCGCGCTCCATGTCAGCCAACGGATCATCGGCCTCGAACGGTGCGGATGGCAGGACCTCGACCTCGCACGCGCGGTACGGGAACTCGCGCACCACGCGGGTGAATCGCGCGCGAACCACGCCGCGCAGCTTCAGGTCGTAGCAATCGTTCGGCAGCCATTCGATTTCTTCCACGCGGCCAATACAGCCCAGTTCATGGAACGCGGGACTGCCCTCATAGTCCTGCTCCCAGCCGGGCAACAGCGTCGCGAGCGCGATCAGCCTCTCTCCCGAGAGCGCGTCGCGCACCATGGTGCGGTAACGCAACTCGTAGATATGCAACGGCAGCACCGCGTGCGGGAAGAGCACCACTCCGGGTAGCGGGAAGACGGGGACGGGATGCTTGGGGGCTTGGTTCATGCCGGTGAACGCCGGAGGGGGCGGCCGGCGTCACGCGGGTGGCGCAACACCGGCCCCGTGGCCTCAGTCCTCGCGGAGGAACTCGACGATATCTTGCACGTGCCCTTCGACCTTCACCTTGGGGTAGATCTGCGCGATGCGCCCGGTGCGGTCGATGATGAACGTACTGCGTTCGATTCCCATGGACTTCTTGCCGTACAGGTTCTTCTGCTTGTAGACGCCATAGGACTTCGAGACCGAGGCCTCTTCGTCTGCGAGCAGGGCGTAAGGCAGCTTGTGCTTGTCCTGGAACTTGAGGTGCGACTCGATTGAATCAGTGCTCACACCCAGGATGACCGTGTTCACCTTGTCGAGCTCGGCGGCCAGGTCGCGGAACGAGCACGCTTCCTTCGTGCATCCAGGCGCCTCATTCTTGGGATAGAAATAGAGCACCACGGTCTTCTTGTTCTTGAACTGCTTCAGCGAGACCGGCTCGCCCGTGGTGGACGGCAATGTGAAGTCCGGGGCGGTCTTGCCGATCACCGGCAGCAGCGTGGCCGTGGCCATACAACCTCCGAAAGCAGTCCGGGCTCCGTTGGAAGGGAGCCCGGAGCGAAGAGGCGGATCGTGCCGCCCCAAGCCTGTGGGAATTACTTCGCGACCGACTGCATGGCGAGCGCCCGCTCGAGATTCTGCTCCACCACACCCCAGTCCAGATTATTGAAGAACGCCTCGATGTACTTGGCGCGTAGCCGCCCGTAGTCCAGCCAGTAGGCGTGCTCGTATACATCCAAAGCTATGATCGGCGTGGCGTTCCATACCGGGAACGTATTCTGCGCATCTCCGACCGCGGTCGTCAGCGACTGCAGGTCGTGATCGTACGCAAGCCAGACCCAACCGCGTGCCGCCATTCCGGAGGCCTTGAAGTCCGCAAGCCACGCGTCGTATGAGGGAAAGTCGCGATTGATCAGTTCGAGCGTCTTGGTGCCCGGCTGGCCACCCTTGCCACCCAGATGGGCGAAGAAGATCTCGTGATTCTTGACGCCGCCCATTGCGAACGACAGGTCCACGCGCAACGAGCGCAGGTCACTGTAGATCTGGTTGGCGGTGGTGCGATCGACGGTATCCAATTTCTTCTGGATCTCGTTGGTCTTGCCTACATATGCCTTGTACAGCTCGTAGTGCTCTTCCTGCGTGCGGAGCGAGATGCCGTTCAGTTCGCGGATGGCCGCGGGAAACGACTTCGCGGTGAGTTCTTTCCAAGCCATGTGAACCTCCGGGGCGAGCTCATTCGTGAAAAAGGGTTCGTGGGGGGTCGAACCCGGGATGTATGCGGGAACGACCGGACTGTAGGCGGCCGTTCGCGGGGGTGTCAACGATGGAGCACCGGGCGCTTGCGCAACCCGTTCGCATGGGCCAACAACCCGGCCGCGACCGAATCACGTAGGCGTTCGAGCCGCGGCAGACTGACTTCACACTCCGAATCGTAGCGGCGGCAGGCAGCGAGGGTGAAACCGCACCCACAGGTGCAGCTTTGGGCATTCGCAAAGCGGACGAAGACCTCGCGCCGCGCCGGCGTGAACATGCTCACATCGACGCCCGGGACCTCGTCCAACCAAGCGGTTTTCTCGCTGCTATCGAGTGCGGCCAGGCGCTCCGCCCTTGCCATGCCGTCCTCCTCGGTCGCCTCCCCCCCAATCGCCGCGAGTGGCTTGGCGCGAGCGCCGGAACTCTGCAGAGAGCCGCGCAGCGCGAAGACCACCGCGACGGCGAACACCAGGAAGGCAAACCCTGCGAGCAGCCGGAGGGGAAACCTGCGACGAGCCGGTTCAGTCATGCATCGAGCGTAGCGGCGTGCGCGCCAGTGCAGCAAGCCATCCTGCGCAGGATTGACAATGGGTTGCATCATGGGAAGGCGTACAGGGCGAATCCCGCCCAAGCGCGTTCAGGCGGGCGGATGCTGAATCGCCGGAAGTCATTTAACATGTGCGCCCACCGCATCTGGAGGAACGCCATGAGTTGGACTACCCCGATCGCGCCCACCGAGGCCGGTCCCCGAGTGACGCCGGTCTACGAAAGCATCCGTGCCCGATCCTCACGGCACGAGGTGTCGCAAATCTGGCAGACCCTGGCCTCCGATCCCGAGGTACTGGCCGGTGCGTTCGACCACTACAACCGACTGCTCTCGGATCCCGCGCCGCTCTCGCTTGCCCAGGCGCAATTGATCGCGCTCGTCGTGTCCGCCACGAACGGGTGCGGATACTGCGTGTCGCATGTCGGGCCGCGCCTGGCGGCGATGATGAGCGACGAGCTCGCGCGCTCAGTCGCGAGGGACTACCGCGAGGCGAACCTGACCGCGCGCGATCGTGTGCTGCTCGATGCCGCGGTCGCGCTCACCTGCGAACCCTCGGAACGCAAGGCCGAGGATGTGGAGCGCCTACGCGAGTACGGTTTCGACGATGCGGGAATCGTGCGGGCGACCGCGATTGCGGCCTACTACAACTTCATCAACCGCTGTGTGAGCGCGCTGGGCGTCGACCTGGAACTTGGGCTCGAGGCCTGGGAGTTCGGCGCCCAGCGCTGAAGATCACGCGGCGTCAGTGCCCGCCGCCCGCCTTCTTCTCGGCCGCCTTCTTCGCGGCCTCGGCCTTCTCCCGCGCGGTCCACGGTGGGGTCACGCCGTTCATGCGTGAATAAGCGATCGCCTGTCCAAGATGCTCGTGCGAGTGCGACGCCAACACCATCAGCCCCGCCCGCTTGGTCATCTTCTTGCCGAAGAAATCCATCTCGGCATCCAAGTCCGCCTCGCTCATTCCGAGAATCGCCTGATTCGCGAATGCGTAAGAATCCTTGAGCGTTTTCGCGATCTTGGCTTTGTCGGTCGTGGATTTGTCGATCGCGCGCAACTCTTCCATCGAGAGCGGCGGCTTGATTCCCATGAACATGGGGATGATGTAGTTGGCCTGCACGACATGCAGGAACACCTCGGAGGTCGACCGCACGTCCTTCGCTGGCCTCCAGGTGTACTTGGCCTGCGGCGTCGCACCCGCCAACTCGATCAACTTGTCGCCCGCGTCATTCATGGAAACCTGGATCTCACCGCGCACGCCCGGAGCCATGTCCGATGCCGAGGCCGTCACCGGGGTGACGATCAGCGCCGCAAAGATCATCGAGTGCATCCACTTCCGCATGGGAACGCCTTTCTGTTGCAGTGGGCCCCGAGGGGCGTGCGGCATGAGGCTCAGGCGCCCCAGCCGTCGGTCAGCAATGCGCGCGTCTCGGTCACCGCGACGCGCCATAGGCCGAACATCTCGTCATCAGGACGACTGTACCGGCCCGCGAAGTTGCCGTCACCCAACTTCTCTCGGATGGCTCTGGGACCCAAGTGTGTCCACGAAGGATAGGGCTGTTGCGCTTTGGCCACATCCGGCATGCCGACGCCTTGAAGGCGAGTCCACGGGAAGTTCTCCATCCAGGACGCGTGCGAAGCCAATGGGTCCAGGTCCTGCACTGCCTTCCAGACCAGGGGTGCGTTCCACCAGTCGTGGAACTTGACCTGCACGCCAGGGTGCGCGGCGATCCACTCATTGGCGTAGGCGCGCGCTGGGGCGTTGCCAGCGTGCCCATTGACGATGAGCACACGACGAAAACCCTGGGTCGCAAGTCCATCGAGAAGGTCGCGCACCACTGCGACGAGCGTCTCCAGGCGCAGAGTGACCGTGCCCGGATAGGCGGTGAAGGTTGGCGTGAGCCCGTATGGCATCACCGGGAATACCGGCACCCCGATCGGCTCGGCGGCCTCGATCGCAACGCGCTCGGCCAGGATACTGTCGGTCGAAAGACTCAGGTAGGCGTGTTGTTCCGTGCAACCCAACGGCAACACGCAGAGGTCGTCGTGTTCGAGCCACTTCTCGACCTGCATCCAGTTCATCGCACTCACGCGCATGCGGTCGCTCCAAGGTTCATGGGTCCGGCGCCGCGTGGAGCCTATCAGAGCCGCAACAGTGCTTCGTAGATCCCCACCAGACGGCGCACGTGGTCGGCGGGATCGGCCAGTTCCTTCACACGCGCGCGGCCGGCGGCGCCCCATGCGGCGGCAGCCGGATCCTCGAGCGCTCGTTTGACCATGGTGGCGTGCTCGGCGGCGTCGCCCGGCGTTGCGAGGAGTCCGGTGACCTCGTGTTCCACCAACTCGGGCAGGGCACCGATGCGCGCAGCCACCACCGGGCGGCCCTCGAGCAGGGCTTCAGCGACCGAATAACCGAAGTGCTCCACGAACAGGCTCGGGGCAACAAAGACCGAGGCGCGCGCGCGGAGCGCAGCGAGTACTCCATCTTCGAGGTGGCCGAGCATGCGTAGGGTCTCCGGCGCTTTGGCCCGCAGCCACTCGGCCAACGGTCCTTCGCCAGCCACCCACAGTGGCACCGGGGCGATCGCCCGCGCGATTTCCGGCAACAGCTTCACGCCCTTCTCCAGCGAAAGCCGCCCCGCGAATAAGGCGAAGCGCGGCGGCGCCTCGAAGCCCATGGCGCCCATCGCCATCGGCTCCACCCCGTGCGAGACGACCTGCACTCGCTCCGCCGGCACGCCCCACTCGATCGCCTTCTCGCGTACGAAGCGACTGGGCGCGATCCACCGCCGCACGCTGCGATACGCGTGCATGTGATCGTGCAGATAAGCCTCGAACGCCGCGAACGCGCTTTTCAAGTGCGAGCCCTGCACGCAGCCGGTCGTGGCGGCGTGCCAGTGGTGGCCGCCCTTGCAACGCTCACAGATCCTGCCGTGCGCCATGAGGATGCGATTCGTGCACCACGGCTTGAAATCGTGCAGCGTCATCACCACTGGCACCCCTGCGCGTTCGAGCGGCGCGAAGATACTGGGCGAGAGATAACGACTGGGGGCGTGGACGTGTGCCACATCGGGCCGGCCGTGTGCAATCAAGCGCTCCATCCCCTGCTCGGCAGGCGCGGACCAGAGCGCGCTGGGGAGGGAACCCAATTGTGCCAACAGCGGTGCGCCCTCGCCGAAGTCGGCGCTCGGGGCGAAGTACGCCGACGTGGGACTCGGAAGGTTGCGTGGATGTTGGGTGGCGAAGTGCTGCACCTCGTGACCGGCGGCGCCGAGCCAGCGCGACTCATCGAGGTAGGTGCGCTCGACGCCCCCCTTCAGCCAGTGGAAAGCGTTGACGAGCAGGACGCGCACGGGTGGGCTCGCTCGGCTATTCGGTGACGCCGGTGGGTTCGAGCGGGAACTCGACGAGCGCTGTGCCGATGCCCGGCAGCACCTCGTGTTCGATCACCACACCCGGTGTGTCCATGAGCAGGAAGCCGCGCAGCACATCCAGGTGACGCAAGCCGGCATCGGGTCGCGCGCGTTCCAGCAACTGGGGCGGGAGCGCGTCCAACTCGGCGAAGCGCCCGCTCGTGAGCGCCTGCAATACGCGTTCGTCCAACTCGATCGCCTCGGGCACTTCGCGACGCAGGTTGAAATCATGCGCGCTGAACGACAGCGCTCCACCCACGATGAACGCCACGCGCTCGGGCCATGCGTGCAGCGTGTGGCGGAGCGCCGCGCCCCATTCGCGCAGCGTTTCGCGCGACGTTTCGGCCATCGAGACCGGCACCACCGGAATGCGGCGGGTGCGATCGAGGAAGTGCAGCGGGATGCTGACGCCGGTATCCATGCCGCGTTTTCCATGCGAAGCACGCAATCCGCGCGCAACGGCGCCATCGACGATCGCACGCGCCAGCGTGGGATGCCCGGGGCAATCATGCCGGGGCTCCACGCCCCAACCCGGCAGGTCGATGACCGAGCGATGCTTGCGACTCTCGTCCGCCTGGAACGCACCCGGGCTGACCCATCGGGAGGACAGGGCCACGAAGGCCGCAGGCGCTTCGGCGCTCAAGCGCTCGCTCGCCTGCGTCAGGGCCTCGATCATCTCGGTGAAATCGCCGCGCTGCTCATCGATGAGCATGGTCGGCACGCTGGGCGTGAGCAGGACGCTGGAGGTGAGCATGGGCCAAGGACACTAACGGACGCCTTACCGGGCGGCAATGCAACGCGAGCGACGCGTGGGCGTGACCTTCAGTGATGCGTGATCTTGAACTCGGCTGCCGCGCGCTCCGCGGCGCGCTCGTTGCCCGCTGCGAATGCGACGCCTTTTTGCGCCGCCGCGTTCAAGAGTTCGCCCGGCAACGGGAACATGATGCGCTCCTCCACCAACCGGAACTCCTCGACGCGGAAATCGCCCAACTCGCACACCCGCTGCACGCAGGCCTGCACGATCGCCTCGGGGGTCGAGGCACCTGCCGTGAGCCCGACATCACCCACCAGCCACTCGGGCATGATGTCCTGGGCGGATTCAATCAGATGGGCCTTGGAGCCCAGCGCCGCCGCCACTTCGACCAGGCGATTGGCATTGCTGCTGGCGGGAGCGCCCACCACCAGCACGGTGGCGCACTTGGGCGCCATCACCTTCACAGCGTTCTGGCGATTCTGGGTGGCGTAACAGATGTCGTCCTTGGTCGGCTCCTTGACCGCCGGGTACCTGCGTTTGAGCGCCCCCACCATCGCGGCGCAGTCATCGAGCGAAAGCGTGGTCTGGGTGATGTACGCCACCTTTTCGGGGTTCGGAAGTTGCAGCGCTTCGACTTCGGCGACGGTCTCGCACACGACGATCGCTTCGGGCGCCTCGCCAAAGGTCCCGATCACCTCGACATGGTGGCGATGACCGATCATCACGATCGAGTAACCGTCCTTGGCATAACGCAGCGCTTCAAGGTGGACCTTGGTCACCAATGGGCAGGTGGCATCCAGCGCGTGCAGCCCCCGCGCTTTGGCCTCGGCCCGCACGGCCGGCGACACGCCATGCGCCGAGAAGATCACCACGGCACCCGGCGGCACATCGGCGAGCTCGTCGGTGAACACCGCCCCCTTGCGACGCAGGTCCTCGACCACATGCCGGTTATGCACGATCTCGTGGCGCACATAGATGGGCGCCCCATACACTTGGAGCGCCATCTCCACGATATCGATGGCGCGGTCCACGCCGGCACAAAAGCCCCGGGGAGCCGCAAGGAAGAGGGTGCGCTGGGACATGGGAACGGTCCTTCCGGCTAGAGGATGCGGTGTCGCGAGCCCCCGGACTGTAACGGAGCCGCCGCCGCGGAGCCAGAACCCGTCCCGCTCGTGGAATTGGCTGGATCTGCCCCGGCGGTTCTGATTCCCCGCTGGCCTTGCCCTGCGAGGGTCCGGTACCATCAGGGTTCATCCGGGCGGTGCGCCACCCGGATCGCCGACGGTCGCCGCCCGTATCCGCATGCCACGACAACCTGGACACGCCCAATCCCCCATGCGCACGACCCTCGCGGCCCTCGCCGCCATCACGATCCTTGGCATTGCCAGCCCCGCCTTCGCAGGCTGGGGCGCGCTGCCCACCGGCACACTCATCTGCAATGCATTCAGCGACCAGCACCTGCCGGTTTCAGTGCCCGATGGCATTGGCGGCGTGTTCGTCGTCTGGGTGGACCTGCGCTCGAACGGGTTCGACCTGTACGCCCAGCGCATTGATGCCTCGGGCACGCAACGCTGGACCACGAATGGCGTCCCGGTCTGCACCGCGACCGGACTCCAGGACCTACCCGCGCTCATCGCAGATGGCACAGGCGGCCTGATCGTCGCATGGGAGGACATGCGCGGCGCCGACTTCGACATCTACGCGCAGCGTTTCGCTGCCAACGGCGTGCGGCAATGGACGGCCGATGGCGTCAAACTATGCGGTGCAATCGGGGAGCAGTCCTCCCCTTCGATCGTGGCCGACGGCAGCGGTGGCGCCATCGTGGCATGGACCGATTTCCGCAGTGGCGCGGCAGCCGATGTCTATAGCCAGCGCGTGAACGCAACGGGGCTCGCGCAGTGGACCGCGAACGGCGTCGCGGTGTGCACCGCAGCGTTCGACCAGGACGCCACCTCGCTCGTCAGCGACGGCGCGAGCGGCGCGATCGCCGTGTGGAGCGACCTGCGCTCCGGCGCGCAGCATGATGTGTACGCTCGTCGCATCACCGCGGCGGGAACGCCGCAATGGACGACCAACGGCGTGGCCCTGTGTACGGCGGTGGGCGAGCAAGTCTCGCCCGTCGTATGTGGCGACGGCGCGGGCGGTGCGATCGTCAGCTGGTTCGATCTTCGCGGTCCGTTCTCCGATATCTACGCCCAGCGCGTGACCAGCGCGGGCGCTGCCGCCTGGGCAGCCAACGGCGTGGCCGTGTGCACGGCCAGCAACAACCAGCAGAACCCGGCCATCCTCGCCGATGGCGTGGGGGGGGCGTTCGTGGCTTGGGAAGATGCACGCACGGCGGGCATCGACGACCTGTACGCCCAGCGCCTCGGCCCTTCGGGTAACGCGCTCTGGCTCGCGGATGGCGTGTCCGTCTGCGCCGCACCCGGCAGCCAACAGGGAGTCTCGTTGGTCTCGGATGCGCGCGGCGGCATGATCGCCGGCTGGACGGATGCCCGGGGCGCGAGCTTTGATGTGTTCGCCCAACGCTTGGACGCCACCGGTACAGCACAGTGGATCAATAATGGGCTGGCGCTCTGCAATGTCTCCGGGGCGCAGGTGTATCCCACGCTCTCACCCGATGGCAACGGCGGAGTGATCGCATTGTGGGAGGACGGGCGCAACGGTCCGCGCGATCTGTACGCGCAGCGGATCGAACGCAACGGAGTACTGGGCGGTCCCGAGCCTGCGATCGCGGCTCTCACCGATGTCCCCGACGACCAGGGCGGCGAAGTCGTCGTGCGCTGGAAGCAGAGCCTGTATGAGAACCCGGTTTACGGGGTGCCCATCACCGGTTACCGCCTTTATCGCATCGATGGCGCCGCCTCGACCTTGCTGTTCGAAGGCCCTGCCGAGGGGTTGACAGAGTACGAGACCAACGCAATGACGCTGCAGGACTCCACCCCGGCCGCTCCCAACCGCACCCGCTTCCGGGTCGCTGCCCTTGCGGGCGGCGTCGAGTACCTGGGCGCACCCGACAGCGTGGCATCGATCGACCAGATCGCCCCGGCCGCGTGCGAGGGCCTGACGGCCCGATACGTGGGCAAT
>JBDSKE010000064.1:0-5650 GCA_039917105.1 Candidatus Eiseniibacteriota bacterium
ACGCCCTCGGCCAGCAGGAACGCCTCGTCCACCCAAGTGAAGCGCGCATCGCCGCCAAGCGTGTCGCGCGCCGATTCGAGGAACGCGCGCATGCTGAGCCGCTCCTGCGGTCCAGTCACTTGGAACACTCCCTGCACGCCGTGGGTGATCAAGTCCAGATAGAATGCGGCCACGTCGCGCGCGTCCACGAACTGGACACCCTGCCCGGGATCGCCCGGAGCCAGGACGTCGCCGCCTTTGGCCACGCGGCGCACCCAATAGGCGAATCGATCCATATAATCGCGTGGCCCCGCAATCACGCCCGGACGCACGATCACGGCGCGATCCCCCAAAACGTCGCGCACCACACCCTCGCACAACACCTTGAGCCCGCCATAGGCGGGGCCTACGAATTCTTCGGTGGTGGGATCGTCGAGTATTGCCAGTGCGTGATTCTCAGTGAATCCCGCCGGCACCGGTTCGGCATAGACCGAGATCGAGGAGACGAACAGGTAGGCGCCGACGCGACCCTTGAGCGCCTCGGCCGACGCGCGCACGACGCGTGGCACATAGCCCGAAGTATCGACCACCGCATCCCAACGGCGCTCACCCAACACGGCGAGACCCCCGTCACGATCGCCAATCAGGTGCTCGGCCTCTGGCAGCGCACTCGCATCTGTCCTGCCGCGATGCATCAGCGTCACGCGATGGCCCGCCGCCATGGCCTGCTCGGCGAGCCAACGACCGGCAAAACGCGTCCCGCCCAGAATCAACAGTTCCATCGTGGCTCACTTCCCCGGTGCTGCGGTCGGCTTCTGGAACATGGCGTCCGCCAGGACGGGGTTGAGCTTCAAGCTGGTGAGCTTGGCCTCGATGAACGGCTTGCCATCGCGCAGCATCTTCATTGCACGCGGGTACCGGATGGCCCCCTCGGGCTGCCAGTCCGAGTACAATTGCGTCACCCGCGCTGGACCCATCTGGCCACTGCCCGTGTCTTGGTAGGCCAGGCCCGCCAACCTGCCACCCTTGTCGAATAACAGCGTCAGGTCCTGCGTCTTGGCTCCCCTGACCAGTGCCGCGGCATACTCCACGCCAGCGATGCTCTCGGGCTTGTCGAGCGCCACCAGTTCGAGCGAGGCATCGGAGAACAGCCGCCACAGTGATTTCTCGTAGTCCTTCGCGATCTCTTCGCCGGCCTTGGGATCGTCCTGTAGTTGCCCCATGGCCGACTGCCAACCGGATTTGCCGTCGAACCCCTGCGAGACTTCGCCGAACGGCAGTTTTTGCTTACTGAGTTGCTTGTTGGGCAAAACCCAATGCTCTTCCATGGTAACGCCCAAGTTCTGGCCCTGGATGCTGATCGTGGCCTCGGCCGCGGTGCTCACCGCCTTGACTTTGTCCCATTCCGCCGCGCCACCCACCGCGTTGGCGGCAGCGACGAGCAGCGCGTGGCCCTTCTGCTTGCCTTCGGGGGATGCCACCACGCCGGCGTTCTTGGACGGCGGCGGCGGAATGGTGATATCGAGGCGCTCCACAGGCAGGCCGGCCGTCTCGATCCTGCGATCGAAGTCGGCCTCCTTGCCCACCAGGATCACCACCTGCGCATCGGGTGTGATCTTGCGTTTGGCAGCATCCAACACCGACTGCGCGGTGACACCGTCGAGCGCCTTCTGGTACGTCTGCAGGAAGTCCTGCGGATAACCCATGGCCTCGTAAGAGGCCGCGCGGAACAGGGTCTGACTCGGGTCCTCGAAGTTGAACACGAAGCTGTTGACGACCGCGTCTTTGGCCACCGCGATCTCGGCCGGCGTGAACGGCGCCTCCGTCACCTTGCGCACTTCTTCGCGCACGATGTCGAGCGCCACCATGGTGGACTCGCTCTTGGTGAGCGAGTACGCGAGGAACACTCCCGGGCGACGGAAGTCGGTCCCGGCATTGGCACCCGTGCCGTACGCCAGACCGCGCTGCGTCCGGATGCGGTTGAACATACGCGAGGAGAACCCGCCGCCCAGCCCCTGCTCGAGCACCTGCATGGCTGCATAGTCAGGATCATTCGCCTTCGACCCGATCTGGGCCACGATGATGCCGGATTGCGTCACGTCCAACTTGGGCGCGTAGAACAGTTTGGGCTTGACGCTCGTGGGCACGGGCGGCAATACGGGTGTGGGCGTGCCGCTCTTGGTCCAATCGCCGAACCTTGCCGTCAGCAGTTTCTTCATGTCGGCCGACTTGAAGTCCCCATAGATCGCGAACACTGCCCGCTCGGGTACGAACACCTTCTCGTGCAACGATTCGAGATCGGCCGGAGCGATGGCCTCGATCGTGGCGTACTCGGGTTGGCGGGCCCATGGCGAATCCTTGGTGTACACGGCCTGCGAGGCTGCGCGCATCAGGATCCCGATCATCTCGTCGTTTCGGCTGGCGATGCCCTGACGCGCGCTCACCTTGGCCAGCTCGAGCTTCTCCGCTGGGAAAGCCGGTGCCCGCAATAGTTCCGACCACAACCCGATCACCTCGGCCGTGTTCTCGGTGAGGCAGCGGAAGCCTCCTGTGCCCTGCTCAGCGGCCACGCTCGAACTGAGCGCTGCGCCAATCGCGGCCAGGTGGTCATCCAGATAGTCGCCTCCATGCGCCTTACTGCCACCCGAGCGCATCACTTGCCCGGTGATGCCGGCAAGGCCGACCTTGTCAGTCGGGACCAGCGAAGGGCTGCTCGGAAAATACGCGACGCCACTCACGCTCGGCAGGTCGTGGTCCTCCAAGAGGAACACCACGATTCCGTTGGGGAGCGTGTAGCGCAGGGGCTTCACTGCCGGAATGCGACCGATTGGGGGCGTCACGATCCGGCGCGGATCGTAGATGGACTTATCGACCGCGTGCGCCACGGCGGCCATGCTGGTGAGAACGAGCGCGAGAGCGAGCACCACGCGCGGCATGTGCTTGGCTGCGTTCATGGTCAGCGTGCTCCCTCGTTGTTGGCCTGAGCCGGTGGGTTCTTGATCATGGCCACGGTGCGATTGCTCTTCTTGATGGACTGCTTGAGAGCATCCCCCAGGTTGACTGGCTTCAACGATTGAACGCGTTCCTGTTCGCGGAAGAACTCGCGCCAATCGCCATACAGCGAAGCGGCCTCGCCCAAGCCACTGGCCAGCCCCGAATTATCGCCAACGGTGCCGATCTTGGACGCACGTACTCGCACCTTGTAGCCATTCAACTCCTCTTGCGTGAATGGCTTACCACCCATGACATCATCAAACACTTTATATGCTGCCTGCTCCACCTTCTCGGGGTCCTGGCCCTGCGCCGGGACGATCAGGATACCGAACAGCGTGGGGTACAACTCGCCTGGCTCGCCCGTGAACGCCTGCACTTGCACGGCGATCTTCTGCTCCTTGACCAGCGCCTTGTACAGGCGCGACCACTGGCCTCCACCGATCAGGCTGGCCGCCGCTTTGTAGGCAGGGTAGGTCGGATCGCTTGCCGCTGGAATATGCCAACCCGCGATGACGATGGGCTGGGCCTTCTCCTCGATCACGACGCGACGCTCGGCGATCTGCTCGGGCTCAACGGTATCGAGCGGCTGCGGACGCGGCCCGTCGGAGATGGCACCGAAATATTTGTCCGCCAGCGCTTTCACCTCGGTCAGCTTCACATCGCCCACGACCACGCAGGTCATGTTCTTGGCCACATAGTTGGACTTGAAGAACTCCTCGCCCTCGGTGCGGCTGAAGCTTTTGAGGTCGCTGGGGTATCCGATGCCTCCGAACCCATAGGGGTGCGCAGCGAAGGCCATGGTGATGAACTCATAGAACAACCGCCCGATGGGCGAGGACTCGACGCGCATGCGCCGCTCCTCATAGACCACGTCGCGCTCCTTATAGAATTCGCGGAACACCGGATCCACGAACGTGCCCGCATGCATGGCCGCCCATAGTTCAAGCCGGTTGCTCGGTAGCGAGTAGAAGTAGGCCGTGATATCGGATGCGGTGAACGCATTGATTCCCTGGCCGCCCGCCTGCTCGATCACGCGCGTGGCCTCGTTGCCGACCACGAACACATTCGAAGCCTTTTGCGCATCGGCCCACGCCTGCTGTAACTGCCCGAGCTTGACCGCCTCGGCCTTGCTGCCCTTGCGCTTCTCGGCCATGTACGCGGCGTAGGTCCGCTCCTCGGAATCGAGCAGCGGCTTCTCTTTGGAGAAGTCGGTGGTGCCCACGACGGATGTTCCCTTGAATGCCATGTGCTCCATCATGTGCGCGATGCCCGTGGTGCCCACGGCATCGTTGGCGGAACCCGAGTTGACCACGGTGAAGAAGCTGAACACCGGCGCCTGGTGCCGTTCGACCACGATGAAGTGGAGACCATTGGCAAGCGTGAACTCCTGGACCTGCTTTTCGATGTTCTCGAGGCCGGTGCGAACGGTCTTCGCGGCCGCGACCGCCGACTTCTTGGCCGGGGCTGCGGGCGGGGCCGATGCCACCAGCGCCAATGCGCCGAGTGCCAATAGCGCCGAGCGCAAGGGCGGGCGGAACGACTTGCGGGACATGCAGTCCTCCTTGATTGCCATGGATTTCGGGGGTGGTGGGGTTGGGGAATCGCGCGCGACTATGGCAGAGCCTCCATGGCCCCGCAATCACACGCACGCAGGCGTTCATCTTGCAGAGCGAGTAAGCTGCAGGCATGCCGAGCTTGGCTGGTCACGGACCCCATGAACGCGGAGAATCTGATGAGTGACAAGGCGATCACCGACCTGCTGAGTCAGGTTCAGCGCACGCTGGAGGCCGAAACTCCCATCACCGAACAGGATCGCGCACTCCTGAAGCAACTCTCGGTGGACATCCAGACGCTGCTTGCCAAGCATGACGCGGGCGACCGCGAAGGGCACCAGAACGTGGTCGATCAACTCCAAGCAGCGGTCACCCGTTTCGAGGTGTCGCACCCCGACCTCACTGCGACCATGTCGCATGTGAGCAAGGCACTCGGGGACATGGGGATCTGACCGAAAGGAGCAATGTATGGAACTGGGCGCGTTCTCGATCAGTTTGGCGGTCAAGGATCTCGAGGCTTCGAGAAGCTTCTACGACAAATTCGGTTTCAAGGTGTTCGCTGGAAACGCCTCGCAGAACTGGCTCATCTTGAAAAACGGGGCCCACGTGATCGGGCTCTTCCAAGGGATGTTCGAAAAGAACATCCTCACATTCAATCCTGGCTGGAACAGCGACGCCGAGCGCCTCGCCGCATTCACCGACATCCGAGACCTGCAGCGCGAACTGAAAGCCCAGGGAGTGGAGCTACAGAAAGAGGCGGACCCGAGCACATCCGGTCCAGCGAGTTTCGTCGCGGTCGACCCCGATGGGAACCAGATTCTCGTCGATCAACACGTGTGAGCAGGTAGGCACGCCACCAGCACACCGATCGGAACTCTCAGGCGAAGCTCGCCTGCTTCACGGGCGCGGACATCGAGCGCTTCGCGCAACGCATCCAGTATGGAATTGGTGTTCACTCCGCCGGCCACGTCCTGCCACCCGGGCAGGAAACCAAGCCGAATGAAGTGGTGAGCCAGTAACGCCGAACCATCGCGGAAGCGCCAGATCGCCTCGTGCCGGTGCGTTCCGATCAGGTGGAGGCCATGAAGCTCGAGAGTTGCGCCGAGACTTTCGATGGTATGGCG
>JBDSKE010000065.1:0-4824 GCA_039917105.1 Candidatus Eiseniibacteriota bacterium
GCGCCGGACCAAACGCGAGTCGGGCGGAGGCGTGGTGCTGGATCTGGGCTTCCAGATGCTCGATCTCTCCTTGTGGGTTCTTGGCGCTCCCGAAGTGGTGAGCGTCACGGCGAGCGTGCATCGCAGCAGCAAGGGTGAGGTCGAGGATTCCGCGATCGCCTTCTTGAGATTGGAAAGCGGTGCAACGCTCACGCTCGAACTCACCTGGGGCCTGCTGATGGAAAAGGATTTTGCCTACCTCAATCTTTTCGGTTCGGGTGGCGCCGCATTACTCAATCCATTCCGCGTGCATAAGGGCATGCATGGGACGCTGGTGAATGTGACCCCCACGCTTGAGACTTCGCGCAATCAGTATCGTCAATCCATGGAGGACCAATTGCAGCACTTCGCGGATTCGGTACGCGCCGGGCGCAAACCAATGGGCTCGGCCGAGGAGATCCTGCCGGTCATGCACCTGATGGATGCGATCTACCGCAGTGCCGAAGCGGGTAAGGAAGTGAAGCTCGGGTGAGCGCACACTTGCGCCGCGATCCGTTGCTTGCCGCCGCGTCGGGCCTTGTGCTCGGCGCGGCGTTCCTGCCTGTACCCTTGGGGTTTCTGGGTTGGTTCGCGCTGGTTCCGCTCCTGGGTGCACTCGAACGCCGGGTAGAGGCCGGCGTCGGGATGAGGGGTTTGTTCGCGTTGGGCTATGTCGGGGGGCTCGCGTTCTTCCTCACCGGGACACATTGGCTCGCGCTACTATCCGAGGTGGCCATCACGTCGCCCTGGCTCAAGTATGTCGCGTGGCTGGCGGCGAGTGCCTACCTGGCAATGTTCTGGGGGGTGGCCGTGATGCTCGCCGGTTGGGTATCGCGGCGCTCGGGTGTACCGGCTCGGTGGACATTCGCGGCGGCGATGCTGTTGGTCGAGGAACTCCGCGGCTCTGGCGAAATGGGGTTTCCTTGGTTCCAGCCGGGTTATTCCCAACACTCGTATGTTCCGATACTCGCTCTGGCTGCGCTGGGGAGCGTGACGCTCGTGACATTGTGGCTACTGCTTCTGAACGCCGCCTTGCGCCACGCGATCGTGCAGCGCACGCCCGCTCGTCTCGCGCTCGTGGTCGGGCTGCTGGTATCGCCGTGGGCCAGCGCCTTGGTCGGCGCGCAAGTCGCGCCGATGCATGCGGGGCCGAATGTTGCCCTTGTGCAGGGGAACATCCCAGGCGACATCAAGTGGGCGGGGCATCACCAACGCGAGATCCTCAATACCTTTCTCGCATTGTCCGATTCCGCCGCACGCATGGAACCCCCGCCGGTGCTGATCGTCTGGCCCGAGACTGCGACCGGCAGCTACCTGCGTAAGCAGGTGGATCAATCCATCGCCATGGCCGAGTTCGCAGCTCGTCACCGCGTGACGTTATTCTCGGGGTTCGCGGACTATGAGTATCGTCCCGATGGCACTCCCATGGCTTGGAATGCAGCGGGCCAATGGAACGCCGATGGGTCGCTCTCCGAGGTCTACCCCAAACGTCACTTGGTGCCCTTCGGGGAGAGAATCCCGTTCCAGGCGATCCTGCCCGCATTGGGGAAGATCGATTTCGGCCAGGCAGAGTGGATGCCTGGAGCGCGCACGGTTCTATTCCCCAGCCAAGCCGGGCCCTTCTCGTGCCTGGTGTGCTTCGAGTCGATCTTTCCTGATCTGGCCCGTCACGATGTGAATGCTGGTGCTCGCTTCTTGGTGAACATCACGAATGACGAGTGGTTCGGCAAGAGCGCAGCGCTCGATCAACACGCCGCCATGGCGGCGTTCCGTGCGGCCGAGAACGCAGTCCCCTTGGTTCGGTGCGCGAACACGGGACTCACGCAGTTGATTGATTCGCGGGGCCGTGTGATGGCCCGGGTCCCGGCATTCTCGACCCAGATTCTGAATGTGGTGCTTCCTCCCAGCGGACCCCGGACTCTGTACTCTCGGCTCGGCGACTGGCCCGGTCTGCTCGCGGCATTGGCCATCGCACTATTGTTGCTCGCGCCGTGGCGCCGCCGAAGCGCGCTTGATTTTGACACCTCCAAGCCACCCCACTAGATTGTGGACTTCAGGAGCATCCCTTCGGACCTTCTCCACGGAGTTCCCGCCGTGTCCCCGATTCCTCCGAGTGCTCTCGGATCCGCCCGCGCCGTGACGCGGACCACCGGGAGGGGATCGTGAGCCGTACGGTCGCCATTCTTGGTGCAACCGGACTGGTCGGGCGCAGCATGCTCGCCTTGCTCGAACAACGCGGTTTCCCGTGCGACCGCATCCGATTACTGGCGAGTCCCCGCTCCGCCGGGACGACCTTGGACTTCCGCGGCCAATCGGTGGCAGTCGAACCCGTTTCCCAAGTCGGATTCGAGGGAGTCGCGCTCGCACTCTTCGCAGTCAAGAATGCAATCGCGCAACAATGGGCGGGAATCGCCCAGGCTGCGGGTGCGGTGGTGATTGATAACAGCAGCGCCTATCGCTACGACGAAGCCGTCCCGCTCGTGGTGCCCGAAGTCAATGGCCACCTGCTCGATGCTCACCCCACGCTGGTCGCCAATCCCAACTGTTCAGCGGCGCCGCTCGTGATGGCACTCGCGGCCCTCGCGCCAGAGGCGCATCTGGAGCGGGTCGTTGTCTCGACCTATCAATCGGTTTCGGGTGCCGGGATCGACGCGCTCGCCCAGCTCGAAGATGGATTGCGATCAGGCCTCGCGGGAGAAGTGCCGTTGCGGGAGGGCGGCCTTGCGCCGTTCGCATTCAATTGCATCCCGCAGATCGATCGGTTCGAGGACAATGGCTATACCCGCGAGGAAATGAAAGTGGTTTGGGAGACTCGGCGTATCCTCGCCCGCCCCGACCTGCAAATCAGTGTCACGGCGGTACGCGTCCCGGTGCGAGTGGGTCATTCCGCCGCCGTGCACGCCACCTTCGACCGGCCAATTGCCGTCGAGCGCGCGCGCGAGTGTTGGGCGGCGTTCCCGGGTGTCGAGGTGGTGGACGATCCCACAGCAGCTCGGTATCCCACGCCGCTCGATGCCGCCGGGCGTGATCCGGTGTTCGTCGGCCGTGTGCGCCGCGACCTGACGAACCCATGCGGCCTGGTCTTCTGGGTAGTCGCTGACAACTTGCGCAAGGGCGCTGCCTTGAACGCCGTGCAGATCGCGGAACGCTGGCTCGGTGCACCGGCGTCCGCCCGGTGAACGGAGGACGACGGTACCGCGTCACGCTCGCGTATGACGGCACTGATTTCCACGGCTGGCAGCGCCAGCCAGAACTGCGAACGGTTCAGGGCGAGCTCGAACATGCGTTGCACAGCGTGTTCGGTGTGGAGGTGACGGTGCACGGAGCGGGGCGCACAGATGCGGGGGTGCACGCGAGGGGACAAGTGGCTTCCTTCTCTGCCGCCACGGACCTGCCCACGCATGCCTTGCGTCCATTGGTCGGGCGAGCCATGCCACGCGACGTGCGAGTGCTTGCAATTGACGAAGCGGCGCCGGGATTCCACGCCCGCCACACGGCAACCGCGCGGCACTACTCCTATCGAATCCTGGATGAACCAGACGTCCTGTTCGACCGCGTCGCTTGGCACCCATTGCGGCGTAGACCAGTGCATCTGGAACGGCTGGATGCCGCCGTGCAGCCCCTTTTGGGGGAACATGATTGCACGGCGTTCCAGGCGACCGGCAGCTCTTCGGTCGATCCCGACTGCCGGATCGAAAAGGCGGCCTGGCGGCGGTGGGAGGGGGGTATGCTGTTCGAGGTGCAGGCGGATCATTTCCTTTATCACATGGTCCGCAAGTTGGTGGGCACGGCGTTGCATGCGGCTGACCAGAAAGATCCCGCTGGCCTGTTCGAAGCGGTTCTCGCCTCCCGCGACCGCGCTCGTTCCGGCCCGATGGCTCCGGCTAAAGGCCTCTGCCTTGAAGCCGTCTTGTATGAAGGAGAGGAATCGTGCAAATGAAACGGATCGGCACCGTGCTCGTGTTCGTGACCGGCGCCCTGCTCGGGGTCGCTGCTGCGGCGGGGGCACTGCGCGGCGGCGCACGAAGCACTGCGGAGGCCCGTCGCTCGACCGAACGGATCGGCGAATCACGGCGCTCCTCCATCGTGATGGCGGCGCAACAAGTGAGCCCAGCGGTTGTGTCGGTGAGTGTCATTTCCACGCGAATCGTTCGGCAGGCTCCATTCAGGACACCCTTGGGCGATGATTTCTTCTCGCCCTTCATGGGGCGCCGCACGTATCGCGAGCGGGTGCCGAGTCTGGGGTCCGGTGTCATCGTCGACCAGAGCGGAATCGTCATCACCAACTCGCATGTCATCCGAGACGCCGAGGAGATTCGCGTCAATCTTTCGGACGGGCGCCATTTCGTCGCAAAAGTATTGGGAGAGTCGTCGGCCTATGATGTGGCAGTCCTGCAACTCGAAGCATCCAAGGACCTGCCCTTGGCGAAGCTCGGCAACAGCGATTCACTCGTGGTCGGGGAGTGGGCGATTGCAATCGGTAATCCATTCGGGTTCTTGATCGAAGACTCGCAGCCCACGGTCACCGCGGGCGTCATCAGTGCGACGCGCCGCGATATCAAGGCGCAGGCCACCGAGTCGGGCGTCTACAAGAACATGATCCAGACCGATGCGGCGATCAACCCCGGCAACTCCGGCGGTCCGCTCGTCAATGGAGACGGTGAGGTGATCGGGATCAACACCTTCATTTTCTCTTCCGGGGGTGGCTCGATCGGGTTGGGATTCGCCATCCCCATCAACCTGGTTCAACGCTTGGTCGGCGAGATCCGACAGCATGGCAAGGTGCGCGTGGCTTGGCCGGGGATG
>JBDSKE010000066.1:0-4398 GCA_039917105.1 Candidatus Eiseniibacteriota bacterium
CACGAGAACGCCACCATGGAGTGGGTGGACGCCAATCTGGGGTCCAAGCTCACCATGAAGTACCCGGCCGTCTACATGATGGGCGAGGGTGCGCACGCCGAGGTGCTCTCGATCGCCTTCGCGGGCAAGGGGCAGCACCAGGACGCCGGCGCCAAGGCCGTTCACATGGCGCCCAACACCTCGAGCAAGATCATCTCCAAGTCCATCAGCAAGGACGGCGGGCGGGCGGGTTACCGCGGGCTCGTGAAGGTCACCAAAGGTTCGGTCAACTGCCGCTCCACGGTGAACTGCGATGCCTTGATCCTCGATGAGCACTCGCGCTCCGATACCTATCCGTACATGGAGATCGAGGAGGACCAGGTCACGATCGGTCACGAGGCCACGGTCTCCAAGATCGGGGACGAGCAGTTGTTCTATCTCACCGCGCGCGGCATCCCGGCCGAAGAGGCGGCGGCGTTGATCGTGTCGGGCTTCATCGAACCGGTCGTCAAGGAACTGCCCATGGAATACGCGGTCGAGATGAACCGCCTGATCCAGTTGCAGATGGAAGGATCGGTCGGATGAGCACAGTCGACCTCGACACGAAGAGTGGCACCACACTGGCCGGTTGGCTGGCGGCAGCGGAGACGCGCGCGGCCAAGGCCGGCGAGGCGGCGTGGCTTCAAGAGCGCCGCAAGGCGGCCGCGAACACTGCGGCTTCCATGAAGTTCCCCTCGCGTAGCGACGAGCTGTGGCGTCGGACGGACCTTGGCGGCCTGCAGCTCGAGCCGCTCGATCCGTTTGTCGCAGCGCCCAAGTCGCGCAATATCGACGACTTGCCGACCCCTGTTCTTGAGCGTGTGGCGGGCGAGGCCGCGAATATCGGGCTGATCGTGCAGCGTGACAGCGAAATCGTGTTGGAGCAGACGCACCCGACGCTCCAGAAGCAGGGCATCACGCTGTGCTCGCTGGACCGGGCAGCCAAGGAGCATGCCGGGCTGATCCAGCCGTACTTCGGCAAACTCATCGACACCGACTATGACCGTTGGACCGCGTTGGGCGAAGCGGTGCGCTCGGGGGGTATGTTCGTCCATGTGCCCAAGGGCGTGCATGCCGAGATCCCGGTACGGCTGTTCCAGTGGATCGAAGGCGCGGGGCGCCTGGTCGCGCCGCGCACGGTGATCGTGGTGGAGCAGGGTGGTTCGCTCACCGTGCTGGATGAGATGCTCTCGGATCAGGCGGAAGCGGCCAGCATGCACATCGGCGGCACCGAGGCGTTCGTGGGCGATGGCGCCAAGCTGACCTTTGCGCATCTTCAGGACTGGGGTCGCAACGTCTACCATTACTCCAACTCGCGCGTGCGTCTGGGGCGCGACGCCGAGTTGCAGTGGATCCAGGTGATGGTGGGCGGCCGCATGACCAAGGCGAACGCCTACTACGACATGGACGGCCCGGGAGGCCAGGCGTTCGTGCACGGATTCATGTTCGGCGACCACCGCCAGCACTTCCACCTGCACACGCTGCAGCGTCACTTGAAGCCCAACTGCACCAGCGACCTGATGATCAAGGGTTGCTTGAAGGACAAGGCTCGCAGTGTGTACCAGGGCCTGATCCAGGTGGCCGAGGGCGCGCAGCGCACCGACGCCTATCAGGCGAACCGCAACTTGCTGCTCTCGCCCGAGGCCCGGGCCGACAGCATTCCCGGGCTCGAGATCCTTGCGAACGATGTGCGTTGCACGCACGGCGCCACGCTGGGGCACATCGAGGACGAGCACCTGTTCTATCTCATGGCGCGCGGGTTGCCGAAGAACGTGGCCCAGCGTCTGGTGGTGGAGGCATTCTTCGCACCGGTCCTCGACCGCATTCCGCTCGAGTCGGTGCGCGAGCGGCTGCGCGTTGAGATCGCGAACAAGATCGGTTGAAATGAACGAGACGCGGTTGTCCACGGCAGGGGCGGCGCTCGCCGTCCCTGCCGTTGCGTTCGATCCGCGGAAGGTCCGCGCCGACTTCCCCATCTTCGACACGCCGCGTGCCAAGCCCCTGATCTATCTGGACAGCGCCGCCACATCGCAGAAGCCCCAGGCCGTGCTCGACGCGATGGATCGCTACTACCGCACCTGCAACGCGAACATCCACCGCGGTGTGTACGCGATCGCCGAAGAGGCCACGGCCATGTTCGAGGATGCGCGCCGCCGGTTCGCGCGGTTCATCCATGCGGCCAGCCCGCGCGAGGTGATCTTCACGCGCAACAGCACCGAGGCGATCAACCTGGTGGCTTACGCGTGGGGCCGGACCTTCCTCAAGGCCGGTGACGCCATCGTGCTGACGCCGATGGAACACCACTCGAACCTCGTACCGTGGCACATGCTGGCCGCCGAGCGCGGGATCGAGTTGCGCTTCATCCCCTTGACCGGCAGTGGCGAACTCGACCTGGATGCGCTGCCCGGCCTGTTGGCGGACGGGCGCGCCAAACTGGTGTCGTTCGTCCATGTCTCCAACGTGCTCGGCACGGTGAATCCCGCTGCCGAGATGACGCGTGTCGCCAAGGCGGCTGGCGCCACCGTTCTGATCGACGCCTCCCAGAGCGCGGCGCACATGCAGCTGGACGTGCAGGCGCTGGGCGCGGACTTCGTGGCCTGCACCGCGCACAAGATGCTCGGGCCAACAGGGATCGGCATGCTGTGGGGGCGGCGCGAGCTGCTCGAAGCGATGCCGCCGTTCCTGGGCGGCGGCGAGATGATCCGCGAGGTCTCGCTGACCAGCTCCAAGTGGAACGAGCTACCGTGGAAGTTCGAGGCCGGCACCATGAACATTGCCGAGGCGGTGGGTCTGGGCGCGGCGGTCAAGTACCTGGAGGCGCTCGGCATGGAGCAGGTATTCGCGCACGACCGCGCGATGTCGGCGTATGCCATGGAGCGTCTTGCCGAAGTCCCTGGGATAACCGTTCTGGGGCCCCCGGCGGAGCGGCGCGGCGGTGTGGTGGCGTTCACTCTAGACGGGGTGCACCCGCACGATATCGCCACGGTGCTCGATCAGGATGGGATCTGCGTGCGCGCGGGGCATCACTGTGCGATGCCATTGCACGAGCATCTGGGTGTGCCGGCTTCGGCGCGGGCCTCGTTCCACTGTTACTCGCTGCCCGAGGAAGTCGACGCGTTCATCGCGGGCCTCCACAAGGCACGCAAGGTGTTCGCGAGGTAGCCCGGCATGGACGAACTGTTCCGCGACACCATCCTCGAACACTATCGCCACCCGCGCTGCCGCGGCACGCTCGATGCGCCCGACGTGACCTACGAGGACAGCAATCCGCTCTGCGGCGATAAGATCCGCATGGATTTCCACCTGCGGGACGGCCGCATCGCCGCGGTGCGGTTCAGCGGCACGGGTTGCTCGATCAGCCAGGCTTCAGCGTCCATGTTGTGCGAGTACATCGAGGGCAAGCCGCTTGAAGAAGTGAAGCAGATCTCACGCGACGATGTGCTCGACATGCTGGGAGTGAGTGAGTTGGGCCCGGTGCGGAGCAAGTGTGCGATGCTCGCGCTCAAGACACTCAAGGCGGGCGTGTACGGGCTGACACAGCCGGATGAGGATGACGAACTATGACCGAATCGTTCCGCACGGTGGCTCGCGTGGGCGAGATCGCCGAAGGCGGCTCCAAGGTGGTGTACCTGGATGACGTCGCGGTGGCGGTGTTCCACATCGCCGGTCATTACCACGCCATCGAGGACATCTGCACGCACGATGGCGGCCCGTTGGCCGACGGATTCCTGGAAGGTTGTATCCTCGAATGCCCCCGCCACGGGGCGAAGTTCGACGTAAGGACGGGCGCGGTGGTGGCGCTGCCCGCGACGGCTCCGGTGCCGACGTACGCAGTACGCGTCGAAGGCGACGAGATCCAAGTGGAGTGGTCATGAGCGAGAACGAAGCGATCAATCCGCATACCGGCGAACCACTGCCCCCCGAAGCGAACGAGAGCGGCGAGCCGCAGAAGGCGCAGTCCTCACCCGGAGCCGCCAAGGCCTCGGCACTGGCGCCGCCCGCGGCCAAGCAGGTGGGACCGCCGGTGATCGGCAGCACCCCCACGCAGCAGGAACTGGCCGTTCGCAGTGTGCTCGAAACCGTGATGGATCCCGAGATCGGGCTGTCGGTGATCGATCTGGGTCTCATCCGCGAAGTGCACTTCGTGCCAGGCGGCACCCTCGTGCGCATGATGCTGACGACGCCGTTCTGCCCGTATGCCCCACAGATGATGGCCGACGTGAAGCAGGCGGCCGAGAGCGTGGTGCCGCAGGACTGCGAGGTCGAGATCCTGGCGGACCCCTGGAGCCCCGACATGATGCCGGACCCCAGCCTGCTGGGGTACAGCTACTGAGGCGTTGGATCTTCCCGCAACGCGAGTGAGCTGGACTGCGATTTGAT
>JBDSKE010000067.1:0-7924 GCA_039917105.1 Candidatus Eiseniibacteriota bacterium
CAGGCCCGCGTCCTCAGCGCGAACGCCTCGGCCGCCGAGCGCGATTGGATCGAGGCCATGGCCACCCGTTACGCCTCGCCCCCACCTGCCGATCGCGCCCCACTCGAGCAGGGGTTCCGCCGAGCCATGCGGGCGCTGCACGATAAGTACCCGGACGACCCCGATGCCGCGGTCATCTATGCCGAGTCCGTCCTGGACTTGAGCCCATGGGATTACTGGCTGCCAACCGGGGCGCCTCGGCCCGATACCGAGGAACTTCTCATCGTCCTGGAAGCGGTGCTCGAGAAGCATCCGCAACACCTGGGCGCGAACCACTACTACATCCATGCGATCGAGGCTTCGCCTCATCCCGAACGTGCTGCAGCAGCGGCCGCTCGCCTGGGCAAGCTCGCACCCGATGCTGGCCACATCGTCCACATGCCCTCGCACATCCAACAGCGGACCGGGGACTACTGGGGTTCCGTGCAAGCCAATGTGCGGGCCGCGCGCGTGGACAGCGCCTACATCTCGCGCTATCGCGTCGAAGGCGTGTATCCGCTCATGTACTGGAACCACAATCACGACTTCGCCGCGGCTGCGTTCATGCAGGTGGGCCGCTATCAGGACGCCATGCGGCACGCCGCCTTCACGCAGCGCAATGCGACCGAGATGGCTCCAATGATGACGATGATCGAATCGTTCGCGGCACGCCCATACGAGATCATGGTGCAGTTCCGCCGCTGGGACGATGTGTTGCGCGCACCGCAACCCCCGCCGGTCATGGTGAGCTCCGGCCTGACGTGGAGATTCGCACGCGGCGCCGCACACGCGGCGAACGGACGAATCGATGCGGCCCGCGTGGAGCTCGACAGCCTGGCGGCTGGCATCACCCGTCTGCCCGCGGACTACCCAATGGGCACGAACCTGGCGCCGACCGTGATGGCCGTGGCTCGCGCGCAACTGGCGGGCCGCATCGCGCGCGCGGCAGGCAACCTCGAAACGGCCGAGCGCGAACTGCGCGCCGCGGTCGTCGCAAACGATGCCGTCCGCTACGACGAGCCCGAGGAATGGTTGTTGCCGCCCCGACTCGACCTGGGAGCCGTGCTGCTCGCACGCGGGCAGCCCGCAGTGGCCGAGGCGACGTTTCTCGACGAACTTCGATTGCACCCGGGCTCCGGACGAGCGCTGCACGGACTGGCGCAGGCTCAACAGGCCCAGGGCAAGTCGCGCGAAGCGGCGCGGACGCGCACTTTGTTGGCGGAGGCGTGGAAGCGGGCCGAACAACCGCTCAGTGCCGAGGACCTCTGAACGCACGCTCGGTGAGTCTGCCTTGAGCGTTCAGCGTCACCCCGGTTTCACATCTGGAACTTGCCGAAGTCCTCGGGGTCCAACTTTTCGAGGAAGCGCCGCAGTTGCTCGGCCTTCTCCTCCTGCGTCAGCGCAGGAGGCGGGGATGACGGCTCCATGTCGGATGGATCATCCAGGCCCTGCTGCGATGCGGAGGGCTCCTGCAACAGCTGATCGTTCACGAACAACGGTGCCTTCGCGCGCAGGGCGACCGCGATCGAATCCGAAGGACGCGCATCGATCTTGAGCATGTCCTTCTCGCGCTCGATGAACAGCGTGGCGAAGAAGGTGTTCTCACGCAGGTCGGCGATCACCACCCGGGTGACGCGCGCCTTGAGCCCCTCGACCACAAGGGCGATCAAGTCATGAGTGAGCGGGCGCGGGAAGGTTTCGTCGCTGAGCATCCGCTGAATCGCCGCGGCCTCAGCCGGACCGATCCAGATGGGAAGGATGCGAGTCCCCCCCAACTCCTGCAGCACGACCACATGCTGTTGGGTCTTGTTCTCGACGACGAGTCCGTGGACCCGCACCTCGACGACATTCACAGTTTGCCGCCGCGACCCTTCGCATTGGACTTGGCGCCCGTGGAGTCCAGGCCCAGCGGGAGGAAGCCGGGGGCCTCTTCTGTGCGCATGTGTTCGACCATCCACGACGCCGAGGCCGCGAGTTCGCTCTTGGGGTAGCGCTTGAGCAACGCCCGGAACGCCGCCTCCGCCTTCTCGTACTCCTTGAGCTCCTCGGAGTGGATGAAGCCCACCATGAACTGCGCCTGGGGCGATACATCGGCGTCCGGATAGGTGTCCACCACCCTCTGGTAAGCGGCGATGCGTTGTTGCGGCGTGCCCGCCTGCTGGGCGTCCTGGAACAGGTCGCGCGCGGACTTCTTGGCGGAATAGAAGCTCTTGATCACAGCGGAGTCGGGCTTCACGCCGAGCCGCGCCTTGGCCTTGGCGAGCACATCCTGATAGTACGTGTTCGTCCGCTGTTGGCTGATCTGCTTTACGATGAAGGTGCGCACCTGCTCGAAATTGCGCATGCCGTCCGGGCGCACATCGTCGACCTTGATCACGTGCCAGCCGCGATTGGTCTTGAACGGACCGCCGATCTTGCCGATTCCCAGGGCCATGGCCGACTCCGCCAGCCCGGGCTGCGCGCCGATCGAACTGAACACACCTTCACGTGTGGTGGTGCCCAGCGAACCGCCGTTGGTCTTGGTGAGCGTGTCGGTGGTCCACGCCTTGACGAGCTTGTCCCAATCCGCACCCTTGGCCTGCGCCAGCGCCATCACCTTCTTGGCCTCCGGCTGGGACTTGAGTTGGATATGGCGCAGCGTCACTGAGGCCGGCGTCTTGAACTCCTCGGCATGCTGGTCGTAGTAGACCTTGGCTTCGCTGTCCGAAGGGGGCGGGTTCTGCGCCATCAACTCGTTGACCCAGGTGCGCACCAGCAGGTCGCGGCGTTGCTGCTCCAGCTGACGCTGGATCGCTTCGCGCTTGGCGACACCGTTACGCGTGGCATCCAGCAGCCAGACCTTCTCCTCGACCAAACGCTCCAGCAACTGCTGACGACCTTCGGGAGTGCTGTAGTTGGCACGGTACTGCTCGGGCAGTTCGGCTACGCGTTCGTTCACGGAACGGCGGGTAATCACTTGATCGCCTACCCTGACGAGGACCGCGTCCGAATCCTCCGGGGCCATCGAACGCCCCGAGCGGGCCGACTTCGAATCCGACTTCTTCGCAGGCGCGGCCATCAATGAGACCGAGCCCATAAGCATCAGGATCAGGATCGAACCGAGCAGCCGCGCGCCTCTCACGCCCGCACCACCCAGACTTTGATGGTGGCCGAGACGCCGCCGAAGAACTTGATCGCGACGTCGTAGGTGCCAAGCTGCTTGATGTGATCGTCCATCTCGATGCGACGCTTGTCCACCGGATGACCCGCCGCCTTGAGCGCATCGGCCACATCGGAGTTGGTGATCGACCCGAACAGGGTGTCCTCTTCATTCGCCTGCGCCTTGATGTCGATCTGCAGGCCGTCGAGTTTCTTGGCCTCTTCCTTGGCGGCCGCGACCAACTTCTCGGACTGGGCGCTCTTCTGGCGCTCGAGTTCCACATACAGATTGCTTGCCTTGGTGCCGGTCGCGATCGCGAGGCGGCGCGGCAACAGGTAGTTGCGCGCGAACCCAGGCTTCACGTTGACGGTGGCGCCCTTCTGGCCCACACCCTTCATGTCATCGAGCAGGATCACTTCCATTGCAGGAATCTCCTATGCCTCCCCGTTCGGGGAAGATTCGAGCCGCCGGTAATCGAACCACGCGTCACTGAGGCCCACGAAGGCCACCGACAACAGGAACACCGGCATGGTCAGGATGAACAGAATCGATAGCATCATGACGACCAACCCCAGGGGCATGCCCCGGGAGGACAGCAACGCCGTGATGGCCGCAACACCTTGCAGACTATAGCCCAACATCGCTTGCAGCAGCAGTGTCCCAGCCGTGGGATGCCATGACAATGGAGCGAACAGTATCAGGGCGAGTCCCGCGATCAGGGGCACAAGTGCCAGATCGGGAAGCCGCCAATCACGGAATGGATTGCGGGAGAGCCGGGGCCAGCCCAGCGCGCCCGCGCTGCGAGCCGCGAGCGCCCGCCCCGCCGAGACGAGCAGAGCCATCCAGATGAAGAGGGCGGCCGGTATCAGGACCGGCAGTGCTTCGCGATTGCTCTTCTCTATCTCCTGGACCTGGGTGGGGTTCCAGCCCGCCTTCTGCAACTCGGTGTACATCCAACTCTGTGCCGGTTTCTGCGCCTCGGTGATGCGCCCGAGGAACCCGGAGTAGCCTGGGAACCAGGGCATCGAAGCCGCGAGTAGCAGCAGTGGGGCGAGCATCCACGCTCGGTAGCCCGAACCGGGCCCCCCGCCCTCCTCCCGAAGCCCCATCCATGCACCCGTGAATGCCGCCGCCGGGGCCCACCACGTGAACCACGGTGAGAATGGCTTTCCGACGCTCATCTGCAACGCGATCGCCACCAGCAACAGCGCCACCGGGAACGCGATCGCAGGCCGGCCGTAGCGCCACGACAGGAGCAGCGCCACGCACACCAGCACGGGCACTGCAATCCACAACGCGTCCCAGGGCCACGGCGTCGTCGCGGACCCCACGACGAGCAGCATCAGGACCGGTACCACCGCCAACGCCCTCAGCCAAAGTGGCCGAGCGCTGGGCGGCTTGTCAGCGATAGAAGTCACTGGTGAATGGCAGCAGCGCCAAGAGTCGAGCCCGCTTGATGGCGGTCGTCAGCTGCTTCTGGTGCATGGCGCAGGTGCCCGAAACACGCCGCGGCACGATCTTGCCACGGTCGGTCACGAACCGGCCGAGCCGCTTCTCGTCCTTGTAGTCGATGAATCCAACTTTCTCGATGCACAACTTGCAGTATTTCTTCTTGACGCTTTTGCCTTCACGTTCCTTGGGCATTCTGGTCTCTCTTGGCTATGAGGTTGGATCCTCGGATGCCTCATCGAGCGGTGTTCCGCTGGATGGGGCCTTCTCGAGGAAGTGGACCGATTCCGCACGCAGCTCGAGCGTCTGACGCTTTTCGCCCCGCGTACTCGCCCACTCCCGCATCTGTAGACGTCCTTCGATAAGCACTGGGCTGCCGGTGTGAAGGAACTGCGCGCACACCTCTGCCAAGCGCTGATAACACATCACGGTCACATAACCTGTCTGTTCGGAGGCCTTGCCGTCACGCGTGCGGTAGCGCCGATGGAACGCCAGCGAGAAGCTGGTGACCGGGGTGCCATCGCTGGCGTAACGCTTTTCCGGATCGCGCGTGAGACGACCGCTCATGACGATCCGGTTGATCTCCGGAAGCTTCAGTTCGGACATCGACCCTCCTGATTCGGGGGCGAGACAGAACGCGGCTACAGGCTCAATCGTCGTCGCTGTCGCCGCCCTCACCCTCGGGCACACCGCGTGTCAGTTCGGGCGAGATGTACAGGGTCGTCAGCACGCGCATCACGTCTTCGTTCAGACGCAGACGGCGCTCGACTTCCTTGACCCCCGGACCCGGCCCCTGCCACACGAACATGGTGTACACGCCGTCACGCTTCTTATTGACCTCGTAGGCCAGCCGACGCTTGCCCCACTTCTGGACCTCGACGACTTCACCACCGATGTCCTGGATCCAACCGCTCACCTTGTCGGCCTCTTCACCCGCGCGGGTCTCATCGTAGCCGGGGTCGAGGATATACACCGTCTCGTACTTGGTCACGACTCAGGAACCTCCTTACGGACCTTCCGATTGAACTGATTCATGGCGCTGAGGGTGCCATCATGCACCCAACATTCCACTGCCTCCGCCGCGAGGCGGACCATCTCATCCAACGTCGGCTGCTCCTCCGACGCGAACTCATCCAGCACATGCTCCTTCAGGTCGGCCGTGCGAATCGCTGTTCCCACGCCAAGGCGCAGTCGAGCGAACTCGCGCGAGCCGAGCGCCTGTTCCAGGCTCTCCAGCCCGCGATGTCCTCCGCTGGAACCCCGGGGTCGGATGCGGATCGACCCCAACGGCAGGTACACATCGTCGGACACCACCAGCAGGTCCTCGGCCACTGGGCCATGTCGCTGCTGCCAACCCTGCAATGCCTCTCCACTCAGGTTCATGAACGTGAGCGGCTTGATCAACACCACTTCGCGGTCCGCGACGAATGCACGGACGCTCCGGTACTCGCGGCAGACCTCGTCGCCGGTGGCTTGCCACCGTTCGGCCAGCGCATCCAGCACCCACCACGCCACATTGTGACGGGTGCGCCTGTAACGCTCACCGGGATTGCCAAGCCCCAGGACCAGCTGCACCTCGAGCTACTTCTTGTCCTTCTTGTCCTTGTCGACGACGACTTCGTCCTTCTTGCCCTTGGGTGCAACCACTTCCGGCTCCGCCACACCCGCCACGACAGCCACTTCCTCAACGGTCGGAGGCACCACCGTCGCGATGGTGGTCTCGGGTTCGGTGATGAGCGTGAAGCCCTCCACCTTGATGTCGCTGACATGCACCGACTCGCCGATGTTCAGGCGCACGACATCGATGTCGAGCGACTGCGGGATGGCCGTGGGCAGACAGCGGATCATGACCTCGCGAACGATGTGCTCGAGGATGCCGCCGCCGTCCTTCACGCCGATCGCCAAGCCGACCAAGTGCACCGGGACCGACACTTCGATGGTCTCGGTGAGCGAGATGTGCTGGAAATCCAGGTGCAGGATGTCGTGCGTGATCGGATCGAGTTGGGCATCGCGCACGAGCGCCGTGATCTCGTTTCCGTCCAGGCTCAGGTTCACGATCGCGTTGCCGCCCTTGTGTTGGCGAAGCGCGGCCTTGAACTCACGGCCGACGACCGCGAGCGCCACTGGGACTTCTTTGTGTCCGTAGAGCACGCTCGGGATGTTCCCGGCCGCGCGCGCCTTGCGTGCGCCGCCCTTGCCCAGACTCTCCCGACGGACGCCCTTCAGCTGGATGACCGACATGATGATTCCTCCTCGGATTAGACGAACAACGAACTGAGGCTGCGCTCCTCGTGGATCCGTTGGACTGCTTCGCCCAAAAGCCCGGCCACGGTGAGCACGCGCACCTTGTTCGAGAGCGTGCCAGCCTCGTGCTGCACGGTGTCGGTGACCACAACCTCGGTGATGGGGGATTCCGCCACGCGCTCGAGCGAGCCCGGGCAGAAGACGCCGTGCGTGACACCGGCGTAGATATCCAGACCACCGCGCGCGCGGATGGCCTTGGCCGCCTGACACAGAGTGCGGGCGGTGGTGACCACGTCGTCAAACATGACAGCGTTCTTGCCCTCGACGTCGCCGATGATGTTCATGACTTCGACCGAATCGGCCTTGGGCCGACGCTTGTCGACGAGCGCCAGATCGGCGCCAAGCCGCTTGGCGTACGCGCGCGCCATCTTGACGCTGCCGATATCCGGAGCGACGACCACCAGGTTCGGCAGATTGAGCGCCTGGAAGTGTTCGATGAGCACCGGGGCCGAATACAAGTGGTCGAGTGGGATGTCGAAGAAGCCCTGGATCTGCGCACTGTGCAGGTCCATGGTCAACGCGCGGTCGGCTCCTGCCACGGTGATCACATTGGCCACGAGTTTGGCAGTGATCGGCGCCCGCGGCTGGTCCTTGCGGTCCTGACGCGCATAGCCGAAATACGGCATGACCGCTGAGACACGCCGCGCCGAGGCACGTTTGGCCGCATCGAGCATGACGAGCATTTCCATGAGGTGATCCGCCGGTGCGTTGGTGGATTGCACGATGAACACATCGCTGCCACGGATGTTCTCGTTGAACCGCACCGAGACTTCACCGTCCTCGAAACGCGATACTTCGATGTCACCGATGGGAACCTTGAGTCGCTCGCAGATGGCTTCGGCGAGATGACGGCTGGCACTACCGGCGAAGATGCGACACGGGTCCAAGCGTGAACCTCCCCGGCTCCCTACTCACGACCATCTGCGCTGACGCGAAAAGGCGAACAGCCCATCCGCGCGTGGACGAAGGAATGACTCCACGCGCGGATGGCACGCCAAGGCGGGCCGCTCGCGT
>JBDSKE010000068.1:0-5696 GCA_039917105.1 Candidatus Eiseniibacteriota bacterium
AAACGGTCGTTCCCGCGAGCGCCGCATCGAACTCCTCGAGGCGGACGCGATCGCGCACCACCAGGTGCAGCACAACCTCGCGGATGGTCCAGCCGCCCGGACGCGTCGGACGCTCCGCTGCTCCCCCGGAAACTCCTTGCAGGGCGGCATTCACCGCCACGCGCGCGCGTTGCAGTTCGAACAGGACCAACTCCTTGGAGCTGGCGTGGGTGCGCTGCGCTGCAAACGCGGGGGGGCGCATCAGGGCGTCACTTCGCGCCTGACGTCGTGTACTCGTACACCCCGCGACCCGACTTGCGGCCCAAGCGTCCCGCCGCCACATATTGTTCCATGAGCGGGCACGGACGAAACTTGTCGCCCAGGGTGCGATGCAGAAAGCGCAGGATCGACAACCGCGTATCCAGGCCCACCAGGTCCACGAGCTCGAATGGACCCATCGGGTGATTGAGGCCCAGCCTGAGGGCCTTGTCGATGTCCTTGGCGCTCGCCACACCCTCTTGCAGCATGTAGAAGGCCTCATTCCCGATCATGGCGTTGATGCGCGAGGTCACGAACCCCGGCGATTCACGCACGGTGACGCACTCCTTGCCGATGCGCTCGCCTACCTCATGACAGGTCGCTAGGGTGGTCTCGCTGGTCTCCAGCGCACGCACGATCTCGAGCAGTTGCATGCGATGCACCGGATTGAAGAAATGCATGCCCACCACCTGCGGCGCACGCGTGGTCGCGGCAGCCATCTCGGTGATCGACAATGACGACGTATTGCTGGCGAGGATGGCGGTCGCGGGTGCCAGCCGATCGAGCTCTGCGAACAACTCGACCTTGAGCTCCATGCGTTCGGGCACCGCCTCGATCACGAGGTCGGCCTCCTTGACCGCGGTCTCGAGCGACGTGCTCGTGGTGAGGTGCCCGCGCGCCGCCGACGCGTCGGCATCCTGCACCTTACCCAGCGCCACGCCCTTCTCGAGGATCGCGCTCACATCCACTGCGGCCTTCTCGAGCTGCTCCTTCGATGGGTCGTACAAGAAGGTGCGATAGCCTCCCAGCGCGGACACATGGGCGATGCCCCGGCCCATGATGCCTGCTCCAAGGACCGCGATCGTCCGAATACTCACTTTGCTCCCCCGCCCGGGTTCGCAAGGCGCCACGCCAACGGGAACACACCCGAGGCGAGCGCCGACTTGATGAGATCGCCCGGGATGAACGGCAGCAGGCCGGCCGCGAGAAGTCCCTGCGAAGGCACGAAGCGGGATAACTGCGCCAGGCCCAGTGCGAAGATCACCGTGCTTCCCATGAGCATTGCCGCGAACATCGTGACCGGCTTGCGATCCCAGCCGCGTTCGGCCAACAGCCCCGTGACGAGCGCCGCGAACGGAAAGCCGATCAGGTAACCGCCAGTGGGTCCCAAGAACTGCACCAGCCCCGCCGCTCCGCCCGAGAACACCGGCAGGCCGGCCGCGCCGTAAGAGAGATAGAGCATCTGCGCCAAAAGCCCGCGCCGCGAACCCAGCACCAATCCCGACAACAGGACCGCGAAGGATTGGCCGGAGATGGGAACTGGCGTCCAGGGCAAACGGAGCTCGGCCTGCGCGGCGAGGGCGGTGAGGAGCGACGCCATCACCACGAGGATCACATCAGAGATGGCACTGGAACGCGGCACTGCCACATCGGCCAAGGTGATCGGGCGTGCGATGGAGGACATGCGGACCTCGAGGGTGGCGGGAAAGCACGCGACGCCGGGGGGAGCCTGGGCCCAGGTCGAAGCGCGTGCGAGAGTGGGTCTTGCGCCCCGGGAATGTAGCTGACTGCGGGAAGCCTGGGCAATGACGCTCGGCTCACTCCCCGATGGTAGTGGGCACTGGATCCAGGTGCACCACGAGGGGCTTGGTGGGATCGGTCTTATTGACCGTGACGCGTCGCTTGTTCACCATGTAGAGCTTGCCATCCACGACGATTCGCGCCTGCACCGCGTAGATACCATGCGGGTTCAGGTCGCGGGCGTCGGGGCGGAGCACGAAAGGGTACGGCGGTGCCGCCAGCGAGTTGTAGGTCTTCTTGGCGAGGATGACCGCAGGGGCGTTGGTGCGCGAGACATCCGCAAGTTGGACTTCGAGAACCGCCCCGACCGGCAGCGCGCCGCGCCCCCGAAAGGTCGCCGTCCCGGTCACCTCGAGCGGTTTCTGACAGGACGTTGCTGCGACGACCAACACGAGAGCACAACACACGACGAGGAATCGCTGCAGCATCGGACCTCCGGGGGCGGCGTGCGGTCACACCGCTTGGCGTTCGAGCACCGCGCGACGCGCACGCTTGGCAGCATACATGCGATTATCCGCGCGTAGCATCAGACTCTCGATCGTGCCGTGGTCTCCCGCCGCCGCTTGAGCCCATCCCACGCTGAAGCGCAGGTCCTGCTCGAACTTGGCGGCGCGCGATTCCAGCATGAGCGCCAGCCGAAGCCGTTCCAACAACCGTGCGGGCGACCCGGGCGGCTGTTCGACTGTCAGCACCGCGAACTCGTCGCCACCCAACCGCGCCATGACGTCGCTCTCACGGTAGGTACCCCGCAGCGCGCGTGCGAACGCGACGAGCGCGCGATCGCCTTGGGCATGGCCATAGGTGTCGTTCCATTCCTTGAACCCATCCAAGTCCATATAGAGAAGAGTCACGGTGGACCCCTTGCGCCGCGCGTGACGCACCTGTTGCCGCGCGAAGGCAGAGAACGCGCGACGATTCGACAACCCGGTGAGTTCGTCCACCAAGGACATCTCGCGCAACCGCTGTTCCATGATTTCCTGCTGGGCCCGCTGGTCGGACAGCGACACGGCCATCTCATCGAATGCACTTGCCAGATGGGCCAGCTCCCCCTGCAGACGCACCCCCTCGAAGGGCCTGTGGAAGTCACCCGCGCGCACACGGTGCGTGGCATGCACCATGGCGTCGATCGGCCGTAGCACCATTTCGCCCAACACGCGCCACGAGATCAGGGAGATCAAGGTGCCGATCAGCGCGAGCAGCGCCAGGCTGGCCCACAGTTCGCGCGCTGCCACAGCCGACAAAGCTTCCTTGGGCAACCCTACCCCCACCAGCATGCTTCGCTCGGCGCCATCTCCCAGCGCAGTGAATCCAAAGACATGCTCGATGCCATCGGGGCCGCGCAAGACGGCGGTGCGCTGACCGGTTGCGATGCCGAGCGCCACGTCCCCGGGCGCAAGCATGTGCTTTCCTTCCCAGCCCTTCTCGGGTGGCCAACGATTCACCACAACCCCTTCGCCATCGAGTAGAACCAGCGAAGCCTCCTTGGGTAGGCGCACATGTTCCGCCAGGCGCGTGAACCCGTCGAGGTCCATCCCCACGAACACCACCGCTCGTGCCGATCCCATGGAGTCCCGTGCTGTGAGTGCGCAGGTGAAAGTAGGGCGACCCGAAACCGGATCGGGCTGATACTCGCCCACCACCATGTTCTTGGAGCGCAGCGCTCGCTTGAACCAGCGCTTGTCAGATTCATCCACCACTTTTGGCAGGGCTCGGCTGCTTGCGAATACGCGGCCGCCCACGTCCGCCACAGCCACCAGGGAATAGGGCGACCGGTCGCGCATCAGCGACCGGAACAGGCGGGAACTCTCGAGGTCGTCCAGGTGCTGGATCTCGGGCGTGTGCGCCAAGCTCAGCAACAATTGGCGTGCTCCCTCGACACTCTGGTGATCATAGGCCGCTGCCATGCGGCTCATGCGCAGAGCCTCGTCCGTCCCATCATCCAGCGCGCGGTGGCGCTGCTGCAATGCTGTCACCAGAAGCAGTGCCATGGAGGCCAGGACGGTGCCAACGACGACCATCAGCAGGCGCGAGCGCAGGCTGATAATGAAGGGCATGACTCGAGGTGCCTCCTTGACCAACAGGGGGTATCCGCGGCAGCGAACCTGCACGGTTACCTCGCAAGATGCATGCCCTGCGCACATTGACCCGCCTCCCGTACGGGCCCAGTAGAGTCATTCAACGGCGCCACAATCGTTTATGTGGCCGAAGGTGCGCCATCCTCAAGGAACCGGTCCGCACCCGGGTCGGCGATGAAGCTGACAATGAAGGTCGCAGGGCCGGTCGAAATCCTCCCCTTGAGCGCCACAACTTGCAAAACTATCCGGGGTGGCGGGGGTTGCGAGCTCACGGCTTGGGGGTATCAGGGCATGTGAACGGCACCGTGGCCGAGCGGATGTTGGCGGTATCCTCCTGCCAGAGCACGACGCTGTCGCTCACCATGCTCCAGTGACAAAGTCGGTAGGACTCGAAGCAGGAGTCCATGAGCAGAGTGCCCTCCGCGGTGAGGATCTCCGGATGGGGCCGCGGCTGCAGACGACGCGCGGAGGAACATACCGACGCCCATGCATTCAAGCACATGGCCAATGGGGCGGCGTCTCTTTGACCGTTGCGCCGCCCCTGTCTACCGTCCATATGAACCCTGACGCTGTTGCCCACCCCCTATTCCCCATGAGAGCAGTCATGACTGACACGATCCGCATCGCGAACGCCGGCGGCTACTGGGGCGATGACCTGAGCCAGTTCAAGCGTCAGGTCGAGCTCGGCCCGGTGGACTACGTGACGCTCGACTTTTTGGCCGAAGTCACCATGTCCATCATGCAGAAGCAGCGCGCGCGCGACCCCAATGCGGGCTACGCACGCGATTTCATCGCGCAGGTCGAGGAGACTCTGGCGCTCCTGATCGAGCGCGATGTCCGGGTCATCACCAATGCAGGTGGCGTGAATCCGATCGCGTGCCGCGAAGCGCTGGTGGCCATGGCGGCCAGGCAAGGGCGTCCGCTGGAAGTGGCAGCAGTGACAGGCGACGACCTGATGGCCCGGCTCACCGAGTTGAACGGTGCCGGCGCGAGCCTGGACAATATGGACGACGGAGCCCCCTTCTCCGGTGTCCACGACCGAATCAGCAGCGCGAACGCGTATTACGGGGCATGGCCTGTGGTCGAAGCATTGCGCTCTGGTGCTCGCGTGGTGGTGACGGGCCGCTGTACGGACACCGGCATCACGCTGGCGCCCATGATTCATGCGTTCGGCTGGGCACCGGACGATTGGGATGTCCTGGCGAGCGGCATCGTGGCGGGTCACATCGTGGAGTGCGGCGCGCAGAGCACGGGCGGCAACTTCACGGACTGGCGCGGCATCCAGAAGTTCGCAACGATCGGCTACCCCATCGTCGAGGTACACGCGGACGGCTCCTTCATCGTCACCAAGCACGCCGGCACCGGTGGCGCCGTCACCGTGCGTACGGTGAAGGAGCAATTGGTGTACGAGATGGGCGACCCGCGCGGCTACATCACACCCGATGTGATTGCCGACTTCGGTACCATCCGGTTGGAGCAGGCGGGCCGCGACCGGGTCCGGGTATGGGGCGTGAAGGGCCGCCCGGCGCCGCCCATGCTCAAGATCAGTGCCGCGTACGCCGACGGCTGGAAGGCGAGCGGCACCCTCATCATCTCGGCGCCTGATGCGGTCGACAAGGCCCGCGCTTTTGCGAAGCTGTTCTGGGAACGGCTCAACCTCGAGTTCGCCGCAACCCATACCGAGTTGATCGGGCACTCGGCCTGCTGGGGCCCCCTCGCCCCCCAGGTCAACGCGCCGGAAATACTCCTGCGACTGTCCGTGCGCGATCATGACCGGGCGAAGATCGAGGCGTTCGGCAAGAT
>JBDSKE010000069.1:0-12654 GCA_039917105.1 Candidatus Eiseniibacteriota bacterium
GCAGTTTGTAGTTCACCGCCTTGCGGCCGACGCCGCGCTCGGCAAGCCAGGCCGTGATGCGCGGGATCGCTGCTGCGGGCTTTGTACCGTTGATGCTGAAGTCGCCAGCCGCTGTGGTCGAGTTCACGAGCATTCCATCGTCGGTCTCGGTGAAGGCCGCCGCCTGCACATCGCCACCGCTGACCACTTCGCGGATCGGCAGGTCGAACGTGCGCGCGAACTCCCAGTCGCGCTCGTCGTGCCCCGGAACGGCCATGATGGCGCCGGTGCCGTAACCCATCAGCACATAGTCCGCGATCCACACCGGCAGCTTCTCGCCATTCGCCGGGTTGATGGCGTGGCCTCCGGTGAACACGCCGGTCTTGAGCTTTTCCTCCTGCCGCTGGAGGTCACTCTTGCGGCTGGTCGCAGCGATGTAGGCTTCGACCGCGGGCGAATGTTCGGGCGACGTGACGGCGCGCACCAGCGGGTGTTCAGGCGCGAGCACCATGTAGGTGGCGCCGAAGAGCGTATCTGGGCGGGTCGTGAAAATGCGCAGCATGCCGTTGACGCCGTCCAGCGCGAAGTCGACCTCGGCACCGATCGAACGCCCGATCCAGTTGCGCTGCATCTCCAGAGTGCTCACGGGCCAATCCACCAGCGCCAGATCATCGAGCAGGCGCTCGGCATACTGCGTGATGCGCAGCACCCACTGACGCATGGGCTTGCGAATCACCGCGTAGCCGCCCACCTCGGACTTGCCATCGATCACTTCCTCGTTGGCCAACACGGTGCCCAACTCGGGACACCAGTTGACCGGCACCTCAGCCACGTAGGCGAGTCCGCGCTTGTACAGTTGCAGGAAGATCCATTGCGTCCACTTGTAGTAAGCGGGATCGGTGGTGTCGACCTCTCGGTCCCAGTCATGCGACAGCCCCGCGCGCTTCATCTGCTTGCGGAAATTCGCGATGTTCTCCCGGGTTGTGACCGCGGGGTGGACCCCGGTCTTGACCGCGTACTGCTCGGCCGGCAGGCCGAACGCGTCCCAACCGGTGCAGTGCAGCACGTTGAACCCTTGCATGCGGCGCGCGCGGCAGAGGATGTCCGTGGCCGTGTATCCCTCGAGGTGTCCCACATGCAGCCCGGCCCCACTGGGGTACGGGAACATGTCGATGCAGTAGAACTTCTGTTTGGCCGGGTTCTCGGTGGTGCGAAAGGTCTTGCGATCCACCCAGTACTGCTGCCAACGAGGTTCGACCTCGGAGAAGGGATAGCGATGCGCGCTCATGGGATTGGGATCCGTCCGTGAAGGGTGTGCGGTCAGCTGCCTGCGACTTCGCGGGTGGCCTGCTCGAGCGCCGTGAGCGAATCCACGCGGCCGCTCTTCCATGCCGCCTCAGCGCGATAGACCGCGTCGAGTGCGCGAGCGAGCGAGCGGGCATTGCTGCGGCGACCGAGTTGCGCCGAAATCTCGCGGTGCACGCTCCACGTCCCGAAGGCTCCGCCCACCATGTTGCCGAGCAGGAACATCAGCCCGCCCTCGCTCTCGCCCGCAGCGAGTAATCGTCCAAGGCGCTGCCCAGCGAGCCCGGGCTTACCGAGCGCAACGGCCGCCAGATACTCGGCGACCCCGGAACCGACGATGGGCCGGGTCAGGGTCTCGACCTCGGCCTTGCGCACGTGCCTGCCGTCGGCCGAGAGCGCTGGCAACTTGGAGAGTTCGTTGAAGAACGCCAGCGTCTCGGCTTCGCACGCATCGCACAGGGCTTCGAGTGCGCCGGGTTCGGCCTCGAACCCCATGGATGCCAATCGACGCACGCCCCAGGTCAGCAGGTTCCGGCGATCGAGCGGCAGGGCATCCCAGCGCGCCGCCGCAGCGCCGCGCAGGGGATCGAGCGTCTTGCGGTAGGTGTCCCCCATCGACTCGATCAGGACGATGCAGGACTCCCCTGCGGGTCGCGAGATGCCCTCAGCCAGCGCGGTGATGTTGCGCTCGGAGCGGGTCATCTGCTCCACGCCCATCACGAACGTGAGCTCGCGCGAGGCGAACATGCTGATCCCCTGGTAGGCCGAGAGGATCTCGTCCACATCGTTCTCGCCCGGACGCAGGATGCGAGCGAGCGGCGCTTCGGGGACTGCCTGGGCCCATGCGCCGCGGAACTCAGCGAGGAAACCCGCCTTCAGCGCTTCGTTGGGGCCTTCGATGTACAGCGAAGCTGGGAACAGGCCCTTCGCGGCTGCATCGAGCACGCCCAGGCCATCGACACTCGCCGCAAGGCGCACCGCTGCCTTGGCTGGGCCGCGCGCCCCGCCCTTGCGGGCGGGCGGGGTTTCACCAGCCTTCGACGGAGCGGCTGAGGACTTCGTCCGCGATCTTGGCAATGGCTTCTTTGCGTCCATCGAGTTCCGTTTTGGCGGTCTGGCCGGGCACATCCTGCACGTAATAGTTGGCGGTCTTGACCAACTCGTCGGTCCAGAGCTCACGATTCTTGACCAGATCCTTGAACGTCACCTGCACCGATATGGTGACGCGGTATTCCTGCGCCTGGGCTGTGTTCGAGAACCCGAACACCGAGTTCTTGTACTGGGTGATCTTGCCACGCACCACGGCGTTGGCAGAACGCTCGTCCACCACCTTGAGGTGATTGTCGCGCACGAAGCGCTGGACCACGGCGTCGGTGATGTCCTGTTCCAGCGTGTACTCGGTGGTCCCGTTCACGAACACCGGAATGGCCACGGTCTTCAGATGTTGCGGGAGCAGTGCCGGGCTGGTGGTGTAGCCGCATCCCCAGGCAAGCAGAAGCCCCGCGGCCGCGAACGCGGCCAACAAGGCCGCGAGGCGAACGCGGGGCTGATGGTCAGTACGAGTCGGTATGTTCCGAGTTCTCCGGTGCTTCACAGGCGATACCGTACAGCTTCATCCGGTAACGCAGTTTGTCGCGCTTGAGGTTCAGCATGTCCGCCGTGCGACTCTGATTCCACTTGGTAGCATACGAGGCACGGAGTATCAAGGCCCGCTCCAGTTCCTCGATCAGCGGCTCGAACGGGATGCCCGTCTGAGGAACGGAGTTCTGCAGCATGTCATCCACCCGCTGCCCAATCGAGGCATCCGCCTGCCCCGGACGGGCTCGCGGCGCGAGCTTGAGGTGGTGGGCCTCCAGAGTCTCGGCGGTCTCCAACAGCACGGTCCGCTCGAACAGGTTCTTGAGCTCGCGGATGTTGCCCGGCCAAGCATAGTCGGTCAGCACACGCTCGGCCGATGGTGAGATCGAGCGGAAAGGCTTCTTGAATGCCTTGGCGAAGCGCTCCATGAACAACCTGGACAAGGGGATGGTGTCTTCCTTGCGCTCGCGCAGCGGTGGCACGTAAAGCGGTACCACCTTGAGCCGGTAGTACAGGTCCTCGCGAAAGCCTCCCTCCTTCACCATCTTCTCCAGGTTCTGATTGGTTGCCGAGATGATGCGAAGGTTGACCGAGATGTCCTTGGTGCCGCCGACCCGCTTGAAAGTCCGGCGCTCGAGCACGCGCAGGAGTTTCACCTGGAGCATGGGCGACATCTCCCCGATTTCGTCCAGGAACAGCGTGCCCCCGTTGGCCAACTCCATGAGGCCGAGCTTCTGCTGGCGCGCGTCGGTGAATGCGCCCTTCTCGTGCCCGAACAACTCGGACTCGAGTAACTCGCTCGGGATGGCGGCGCAGTTGATCTCGACGAAAGGTTGCGAGTGTCGCGCGCTCATGCGGTGGATCAGGTTCGCGAAGTATTCCTTGCCGGTCCCACTCTCACCCTCGATCAACACGCTGGTGGTGTCCCCGCGCGCGACCTGTTCGGCGATGCCATAGGCCTCCTGCATCGCGGGACTGCCCGAATGCAGGTAGTCCTCATCCGCAAACGCCTGGTGCCGGAGCCGGCGCAGCTCGAGCCAGATCTTCTGCGATTCCAGCGCGCGCGCGGCAAGCGCCAACAGCTCCTCACTCTGGAACGGTTTCTTCACGAACCAGAACGCGCCGGCGCTCATGGCCTCGACGGCGGTCTCCAGTTCACCGAATGCCGTCATGAGGATGACGGAGACCTCGGGCTGCACGCGTTTGATCTCGCGCAACAGCTCGATGCCCGTGCCGTCGGGCAATTTCAAGTCGAGGAAAGCCATGTCGGGCATGTCGCGTTCGATCGCCACGCGCGCTTCGCGCACGGTGCCGGCGCTCACCACCGTGTAGCCTTCCGCTTCGAGGGCCTGACACACGAAGTGCCGGATCGAGTCCTGATCGTCAACGACCAGGATATTCGCTTTACTCATACCAAGCCTCCCTGATGCTCGAGCGGCAGTTCCACACTGAAGGTGGCGCCCTGCCCGGGCTCACTGGATACCGTCAAGCCACCACCATGGCGCTTCACGATGTCGTGCGTGATGTAAAGGCCAAGACCCGTGCCGCCTGCCTTGGTGGTGAAAAAGGGTTCGAACAGCGTCTTCTGGGTCTCCGCGTCGATGCCGCAACCCTGATCGGTCACACTCACGATGACCGCGGGTCCCGAACCATCGGGCCTGCGGGCGGGCGCCATCGAAGCGTTCACCACGATCCGTCCGCCGCGTTCCGAGGCTTCCGCAGCGTTCTTGATGAGGTTGATCCATACCTGCTGCATCTGGTCGGGGTCATGCGCCACCGGCGGCAGAGTTGCCGGAAGCTCCAGAGTGGTCTCGATGCCGCGATCGGCGAGCATGGGCTCCATCGACTGGAACGCCCGGCGCACGGTGTCCTGGACCGGGCGTGGGCGCAGGTCCAACCGGCGAGGATGCGTCACATCGAACAGTTCCTGCACAATACGGTCGAGTCTCTTGATCTCGGACAGGACGAAGTCGAGGTTCTGGCGTTGTGCGGCATCGTCCCGGAAGGCCTTGGCAAGGTGCTGCACGCCCATGCCGATCCCAGTGAGAGGATTTCGGATTTCGTGCGCTACACTGGAGGTGAACCGCCCCAGGGCTGCGAGTCGATCCATCTGCTGGGCATGTTCCTCGGCGCGCCTGATGGGCGTGAGGTCGAGAAAAGTGGCGATGGCGCCATACACATGAGCCGAGTCGTCGCGCAACAACGACGTGGTGATGCGGACCGGCAGGGCCGAGCCATCGCGAGCGCGCAACATGGTTTCCTGACGCACCACCTCCCGACCCTGCCCCAGGGTATCGGCGATCAGGGTTTCGCCCTCGGAACCGAACACCTCTCCTATCGCGAGTCCCAACGCGTCCTGTTCCGGCCAACCCAGAAGATCCTCGGCGGCCTGATTGAAGCTGAGCACTTCGCCACGCAGGTTCACGGCCACGAGCGAGCTGGCCATGGAGTCGAGCACGTTCTCGAGGAAGCGTTGATTGCGGCGTAGTTCCTGGAACAGGCGGGCGTTCTCGACCATCGGCGCCACCGACAGCGCGATGGACTCCAACAGGGTCACATCCGCCGCGGTCAAGGGCGGGGCGCCCTGACTGCGCGCGGCCGCGATCACGCCAAGCGATGGCAATCGTTCGCAGTCCAGGCAGCGACGCTGACCTTCCTCGCGCGATACCGCCCAACGCCCCGCCTCATGCCCGGGCGGCGGAGTCAGCATGGCGGAGTCGCCGATTCCGCAGTGCGCACCGCAGACTTCGGACTGCTCTTGGGCGAAAACGGATTGGCTGCGCTGCAGCGGCACGCAGGCCATGGAGCCCAGTTGGGCGAACGCCTCGTGCAGGGGATGAGTCTCCACGATCAGCGCGGGGGGATGCCGACGGCAATCCTGATGAAGCAGCGTCCGGTTGAGCCACACCGCGCGAGCGAGCGCGCCGCGTTCGCCCACGAGCGGCACTTCGAGCGTGCTCGTGCCGGAACCCGTGCCCGCGCGTCCGTTGGTCCACGCGCCCGTCAGGACGCCGCGTTCGCGGTCGATGAGCAGCAGGCAGACTTGGTCGAAGCCGAATGCATGCTGCAGGTAACGCGTGACGGTGCGCGTCGTCTCGGCCACATCCACCGTGTTGGTGAGACTGCTGGCCACTTCGCGCAACGACACGAGCTGCACATTGGTCTCGATGAGGCGCCGGTGACTGCGTTCCAGCTCCTCGACGAGTTCGCCCAACGTGCGCACGAGCGTTTCGGTGTCATCGACCCCAACGCTGGACGCGGGCTCCATCCGATCGGATAGCCCGCGTACTTCGTCGACCCGGCGCAACAATGTGCGCAGGGTGTCTCGTTCCGATCCAGGCATGTGTCCTGGTCGGCGCCGCCGGAAGGGGTCCGATGGCGCGGTCTGCAAGAGACCAAGTGAGGAGCACGCCGCCCAGGGCGGGAGTTCGGCGACGTGTCCTTGGGGAATGCTGTCCGAACTTTGCGGCCGAAGCCGCTCCGCGCGGGAAACGCGCTACGACTTCTCGACGTACTCGCGCACGCTCTGCGCGACATAGCGGATCTGCTCGTCCGACAACTCGGGGTAGATCGGCAATGCAAGCGTTTCGAGCGCCGCTTGCTCCGAGACCGGCATGGCGCCAGGCTTGTATCCCAGATGCTCGAAGCACTTCTGGATATGCAGTGGCACGGGGTAGTACACCTCGCAGCCGATGTTCCGCTCGCCCAGGTGCGCCTTGAGGCCGTCCCGATCCGTCACGCGGATGATGTACTGGTTATAGATATGGCGCGTCCGCGGGTCGTGAAACGGCGTTCCCACCTTGGAACCTTCGAATAGTTGGTTGTACAGCGACGCATTCTTGGCGCGCTGCTCGCTCCAGCGATCCAAATGGCGCAGCTTCACACGCAATACGGCTGCCTGAAGCGCGTCCAGGCGGGAGTTGGTTCCGACCAGCGAGTGGTAGTACTTGGGCTTGGCGCCATGATTGCAGAGCAGTCGCAGTTTGTCGGCCAACTCGGCGTTCTGGGTCACAACCATGCCGCCGTCGCCCACGCCCCCGAGGTTCTTGGACGGGAAGAATGAGAAGGTGCCGAAATCACACATGGAGCCCGAACGCTTCCCCTCCCACTCCGAGCCGATCGACTGGGCGGCATCCTCGATCAGGTAGAGTTGGTGCTTGTCGCAGATCGCCTTGATGGCCGGGATGTCGGCACACTGGCCGAACAACGACACCGCGACCACTGCCTTGGTGCGCGGCGTGATGGCCTTCTCGATCAGGTGCACGTCCATGTTGTACGTCTGGGGATCCACGTCCACGAACACCGGGGTCGCGCCATTGTTCGCGATGGTGCCCGCGGTGGCGAAGAATGTGTAGGCGGGCGAGATCACTTCGTCGCCGGGCCCGATGCCAAGTGTCCACAACGCCATGAGGATCGCATCCGTACCGGAGGCACATGCCACGGCGTGCGCGCTCTGCGAATAGCGCGCGACTTCTTCCTCGAGCCCCTTGACCTGGGGACCGCCGATGAAGCCGCAGCTCTCCATGACCTTGCGCATGGCCTCATCGACTTCGGGGCGGATCGTCTCGTACTGCGCCCGAAGGTCGAGCAACGGGACCTGGATCGAGGTGTTGGTGGGCATCACAGTCTCCTGTTCATGATATGGGAATGAGCGGGGGCGCTTACGCGTCCACCCAGCCTTGGTTTTCGAGCCACTGTTCCTCGGGGACGTCGCGCCAGATGCGGGCGGGCTTGCCCACGACGAGCGTTCGCGCGGGCACGTCCTTGGTGACCGTGCTGCCGGCGGCTACCAGCCCGTCCTCGTGGATGGTGATTCCGGGCAGCGTCACGCTGCCGGCGCCGATGCGTCCACCCTTCTTCACGGTGACGCCCTTGAAATGCTTGAACCGTTCCTGCGTGCGGCCCACGAAGTTGTCGTTGGAGGTGACCACGCCGGGGGCGATGAAAACGCGATCCTCGAGCGTGGAGTAGGCGCAGATGTAGCACTCGCTCTCGAGCTTGCAGTAGCGTCCGACGTTGCAGAAGTTCTCGACGGTCACGCCCCGGCCCACGATCGTACCGCGCCCGACCGTGACATTCTCGCGGATGGTGCTCAGGTCGGCCATCAGGACTTTGGCATCGACCGTGGCGCCGCGATAGACGATGACGCCGGTGCCCACAATGGAGAGTTCACCGATGGTGAGAGGTGGCAGCTCCTGGTCCTTGGTGGTCGCCGAGTTGGCGGCCTTCATCGGGACCTTGCCGAGCGAGGCGTGGTCGTCGATCCGCACCGTGTCCCCGACGACCGTGTCGGCGTGGATGACCACATGGTGACCCAGCTTGCAGCCTGTACCCAGGGTCACGTTGGCGCCGATCACGCAGAACTCGCCGAAGGTGGTGCCCTCCCCCACCTTCGCGGATGGATGGATGACACTGGTGCTCACAGGACCTCCTGGGGCAACGGCTCGATCGTGACGGGCGCTCCGCCCGCCTTGAGCGACTTCTGGGCAGCATCCAGCACCTTCACCACACGCAGACCGCCGAGCCCGTCGGTGAGCGGTTGCTTGCGCTCGCGGATGCACTCGACGAAGTGCAGGCACTCGAGCCGCAAGGGTTCCTGCAGCGAGAGCTTGGGGATCAGGATGTCGCCATTGCGCACGGTGAGCGCATCGCCATAGGAGACGACTTCACCCGCGCGATCCACACCCTTGTCGTAGATCTTGATCTTCTCGCTCGCGTCCATGTCATCGAACACGACCATCTTCTGCGAGCCGACGACGGTGAACTTGCGCAGCTTGTGCGGGTCGAGCCACGACACATGCACATGCGCCATCTTGCCACCCGGGAAACGCAGGTCGACGAACACCACATCCTCGACACCCGGCTGCAGGAAGGCCGATCCGCGCGCGACCACATCAAGTGGTTCCATGTCGAGTAGGTACAACACGACCGACAGATCGTGGGGCGCAAAGCTCCACAACGCGTTCTCGTCCTTACGCACCTTGCCGAGATTGACGCGCTGACAGTAGATGTAGAGCAGGTCGCCGATCGAGCCACTGGTGACCATCTGCTTCAGGTACTGGACCGCCGGATGGTAGAGCAGCAGGTGCCCCACCATGAGGATCCGGCCCTTGTGCTTGGCCAGTCGACACAACTCCTCGGCGTGCGCCACTTCGAGGGTCAGCGGCTTCTCGACATACACATCCTTACCCGCTTCGAGCAGCACCTTGGCGAGCGGATAGTGCCCCACGGCTGAGGCCGCGACCACCACGCCCTGCACCTCTGGGTCCGATGCGATCTGGGCGACGTCGGGGACAGCCTTGACCCCCGGGTACTGTGCAGCGGTCCGGGCCAAGCGCTGCGCATCCGCATCGCACACGGCGACGAGACGCGTGCCCGGCAGATTAGCGAAGTTGCGCACCAGATTGGCGCCCCAGTCGCCCGTTCCCACCACTGCGATGCCGATGCGATCTGACAATGTCTCCCCCGTGATCTTTCCCGACCGAAAGCCCCGTTGAGGATGATGGCTCAAAGTATCAGCCAGCTATAGAGCGGTCAAAAGTTACGCCTTCGTTCACGGCATCAGTGGCGGCGAATGCGCCGCCATCTCAGGCCGCCTTGCGATCGATGCCTTCCACGCGATTGCGGCCGCGGCGCTTGGCCAGGTAGAGCGACTGGTCTGCGGCCTCCATGAGCGTGGCTCCGGACTCACCGTCCTGAGGAAATGTGGCAATGCCCGAACTCACGGTGATGCTCCCTCGCTCGGCCAGCGCGAAGGCGTGCGCCTCGACGGCCGCGCGCAGGCGCTCGGCTGCGGTGAACGCGCCGACGCGATCGGTCTGCGGCAGGATGATGGTGAATTCGTCCCCGCCATACTTCGCGACCAGATCCCAGGATCGCACCTGCTGCGTGAAGATGTGGGCGATGTCCTTGAGCAGGTGGCTGCCCCGGATGTGCCCGTTGCGATCGTTGTAGCCCTTCAGATTGTCGACATCGACCATGACGATCGACAACTCCTGCTTGTATCGGCCCGCGCGCTTGATCTCGCGGCGCAATGAGGTTTTCAGGTAGCGGTAGTTGTAGACCTGGGTGAGGTCGTCCGTCACGGCCAGCTTCTCGAGCGTCTCGGACAACTTGATATTCTCGAGCGAAACGGCTGTCCACGCCACGAGCACCGCCAGCTGGCGCGCGTCGCGAGCGCTGAAGCGGGTCGCTCCCTGGCGGCGGAAAACGGCGAGATATCCCGGCTCCTGTTCGCGCGTCGCCAGCGGAACGAACAGCACGGGCCCCGCTTGCAGCCCCGGGACCCCTGCCTCGGCTGCGCGCGGCGTGTCCGCCAGATCACTGACCGGGCGCGGCGAGCCCGAACGCAGGAGCGTTCGCTCGAAGTCACTCACAGCACGCAATGCCTCGGTCTCGGGCGCCGGGTCACCACGGCGGAGCACATGGCGCTCGAGCTGGCGATTCGACGACAAGGCGAGCACGACCGCGTCCGCCTCGGCGATCATCAGCGCGCCGCGCAAGGTGGTGTGCAATAGCTCCGGTCGCGACCTCGCAGCCGATCGGCTGGAGAGCGCCATGAGCGATTCGAGGAGTTTTTCGCGTCCGAGCATGCGTTTGGTCCCTGGAGGGTGTGAGGGCGAAATCCCACGGGTAGGTGGCAATGGCTGTGCCACTGCGTGAAATCCCTCAGCGCGCGGACGCCCCGGCCAGGAAACGCAATCCGAGGTACACAGCCCGGACCCCGAACACCATCAGCCCCACGCTCAGCAAAAGCCACCCAAAGAACCTTTGTGCTTCGGTTAACGGCAATGTCGTATTGTACTTGAGCCATTCTCCAAGACCCCACATGAGGGTCACGCACAACATGAGCGAGAGCCCCGCTTGGAACCCGAGCCAGATGCGAGCCTCGTTCCCCCTCAGGTGGCCGGCAGAACGCACCTGCGTCGTTTCGCCCGACCGCGAGCGTGCACCCTGCAACGGTGGGTCGGGCGCGGAGGGTTTTTGACCAATCCGACATGCGACCCACAGTCGGGTGGCCCCCAACAGGAAGGACTGCCTGGCCACCACCTCGAATCCGGCTGTGGCCAGGTCGCGCTCGAACTCGGGACCTGCGCCGAACTCGAAGATCGATGCGCTCAGGTAACGATAGGCGGAAGGATCGGGCGATAGGCGCCCGAATATCGGGATCATGTGGCGCACCCAGGCGCTATGGAACGGCTTGAGCATACCGGGTGCGGGAGCCGCGGCCTCGAGCACCACGAGCTTCCCGCCCGCTCGCAATGCGCGCCCGATCTCGGTGAGCGCGCTGATGCGCGGTCGCAGGTTCCGCACTCCGAATGCAATGGTGACGGCGTCGAGGCTTCCTGTCCGCAACGGCAGGTGGAATGCATCGGCGCAAGCGATGCGCGGTCCCCAGCCCCGCGCGCCATAGGCGGCGGCGGCAACGCGCAGCATCTGCAGGCTGACGTCCATGCCCAGTAGAGTGCGGCCCGGGCGGCGCAGGCCATCCAACGACACGCCGCTGCCCGTGCACAGGTCCAGCACGGTGCGCGCAGCATCGGGAACGCAGCGCCACATGGCTTCACGCCACGCACCATCCTGTCCCAGCGTCATCACCCGATTGAGGAAGTCGTAACGCCCCGAGACATCGTCGAACATCGTCGCCATCTGTTCGGCGGCGTGGGGGCGGAACCTCGGTTCGTTCGGATCGGGCATAGGTCAGTTGGACTCGCGGAGCGCGCTGGCTCTGGAACGCGGGGTCCCGTGAGGAGAAGCGCGGGAAGGATGGTGAGTGGTGCGCCCGACAGGGGTCGAACCTGTAACCTTCAGCTCCGGAGGCTGACGCTCTATCCAATTGAGCTACGGGCGCACGAGGCAGATGTTTATAGCATAGGGGCGTTGGGCAGTCGATTCAGGGATGCCGCGCTGCCCACCACGCGACACACGCGTCCAGATCGCCGCGGGCCAGGCCATGATCGGCGCCCGAGCGTGTCACCTCGACGTCGGCGCCGGCGCGTCGAAGCAGTCCGGCCAAGCGTTCGCCATGCTCGTGCGGCACGATCGGATCCTCCCTGCCGGCGGCGATGAGGACCGACCGGCCGGTGAGTATGGGAAGCGGCTCGGGCTCGAACGGCACCATGGGTCGCAGCAGGATCGCGCTGGCCAGTGCCGCTGGATACGAGAACAACAGGCTGGCTGCGATGTTGGCGCCGTTGGAGAACCCCACGGCGTGTACCCGCGTGGAATCGAATCCGTACTCGGCGGCAGCGGTGGTGATGAACTCCGCGAGTTGCGTGGTGCGCGCATGCAGGTCGGGCAGGTCGAACACGCCCTCGGCGATCCGGCGGAAGAATCGTGGCATGCCGTGCTCCAACACCAGACCGCGCGGACTCAGCAGGGATGCCCCCGGGGCGATGGCCCGCCCCAACGGGAGCAGATCGTTCTCATTCCCGCCCGTACCATGCAGCAGGAGCAGTGTGTCTTCAGCGCTGCCGGAGCCAGGCTCGAAGCGGTGTGCGAACGAGCGCGGCTCGTGCACGCTCATCCCCTACCCGTGACCCGCAGCACCTCGGCCACGTCCTTATCGCCACGGCCGGAGAGGTTCACGAGCACATGCGCGTCGGGGCCGAGCCGCTTGCCCTCGCGCAGGACCCACGCCAGCGCGTGCGCGGACTCGAGCGCCGGCAGCACACCCTCGAGGCGGGCGAGCAGTTCGAATGCTTCCAGCGCCTCGTTGTCGGTGACGTGGCCGTACTCGACCAGTTTCTGGTCCAACAGCCATGCGTGTTCGGGCCCCAGCGCAGGGTAGTC
>JBDSKE010000070.1:0-3896 GCA_039917105.1 Candidatus Eiseniibacteriota bacterium
GATGACGGGCTGGCTGTAGTTGAACAGGTCAGTGAGCAGAACCTCGAGCCGACCGTCCTGGGTCGCGCGCGTTTCCACCACCACCGACTCGATGGGGACATGCATGCCCTCGGCGCGGCAGGCGAAGCCGGTGACGCCCACCTCGGCGCAACCGTAGCTATCCACGATTGCGCACCCAAATGCTGCGCGCAACCGGTCCTTCTGATGGGGCCGCAGCACCTCGGCGGTGGTGACGGCGGCCTTCCACCCGAGCGCGCGCCCATCCAGGCCCTGCCCCAAGACTTCATCAGCGAAGTTCGTGATGGCCGAGGGATACCCGAACCCCCACCGGGTGCGGTGTCGCATCAGTTGCGCATGAAATGCGCGTGCGGTCTCTGGCGTGATCTCGAATGCAGAGAGCCGTTGCCGGTTGAATAGTGCGTCGCGAACGTGCGCTTGGCGACGACCACCGGCGTCGCGCGCCAGTCCCCAGAAATAGGCGTAGGGATCTCCCACCTCGATGCCATGCCAACGCCAGCTGCGAATCAGGTTCGCGTGCGCATGCGCCCACGAGCGATGGCTGCGCAGGACGGCCACCGGGGTTCCGGATGACCCCGAGGTCGCTGCCTTGAGTCCGCGAGGCGCGCCTTGGGCGAGCAACAGGGATGATTTCTCGCGTATCTCGGTCTTGGACAGGGTCGGAAGCCGGTCCCAATCCTCCCTGGAGCGCAGGTCCCCGGGGCTGAAACCGACCTCATCCCATGCCTTACGGTAATACGGCACCTTGGCATGGGCATGCTCGACAAGTCGCTTCATTCGGTCCCACTGCAGAATCTGCAGCTTTTCGAGCGACCAATGTTGGCTGAGGTCAAGCTCTCGTGAGACTTCTGCGACGGGTTCGCCACGAACGGCCTGTGCGGTGTAATACAGGGTGCGGGCGAGGATTGGGTGCATCCTTTGGGTCTCCTTGGAGGAGCGGGGCATCAGGATCCATACCAGAACACTATATGGGTTAAGCCATGGCAAGCGCTCGCCGAAGCCATCGTCAGGCGGAACGCGAGTCTCCCTCAGGCAAAGCGCAAGATGCCGGGCGGCGGGGTGATTCCCGAGCCTGCGCAGACAGGTTCAGCGCGCTGGCAGGGAACAAGATGAGGGATTCGAGCAGGGTGGCGCGCCTGCCGGGTACGGGGTACATTCCATGCTTGTCCGGGTGCGGCCGCAGCGCCACACCAGAATCGGTGCGGGGGCAAATTCATTGATCAACGATCGGGGAGGGCACGTGCGCAGAGTCGCACCCTCAGCACATCTCGCACTCCTGTTGGCCTTGTGGGCACCGACTGCGTCCGCGACGGTGCGGTACATCAGCCCGTCCGGTAACGCCGCGAACTCGGGCACATCGACGTCTCCTTGGAGCCTTGCGAAGGCCAACACTTCGCTTTTCGCCGGCGACATCTGCTACGTGTTGCCCGGCATCTATTCGGGGGATCTTGACCCTGCGAATCACGGCACGCCCACCAATCGCATTGTGATCATGGGCAATCTGAACGATCCCGCCGCTGCCCTGCTGACCGGCGCGCTCACGACGGATCGATCCTACCTCACGATCAAGGGGCTCGAATTCACTTCCGGCATCGAACTTCGGGGTACTTCGGTCGTGAACATGGCGCAGTACGATTCCGTCTACAAATGCTATGCGCAGAGCGTCTCGTTCGTGGGCTCCAAGCACAATCTGGTCGCAAGCTGCCAGATCACCAACGCCCCCACGAACGCGGGAATCACGGTGGCCTTCGTATTCAGCGGTTGGCAGGACTGGCCGGGAGCGGGGTTCAACTCCAACAGTGAGTACGACACGCTCCGGGCGAATGTGATCGACATGGGGCGCATCAGCTACAAAGGCTTCCTCATGCGCGTCTTCGCGCAGCGCTGTGTGATCGACTCCAATCAGATCACCGGCCAGTTCAGCGGCACGAACATCGATGTCCAGGGCCGCTACCTGTACAACTCTTACTACAACTCGTTCCGGGACAACCGCTGGGTATTCGAAGCGGACAATCAGGTGGCGGGCGTCGACTGGAACTGCTTCTCGTTGCGCGATTCCTCTTCGTACAACCTGTTCGAACGCGACACCGTTCTTGCCGGGCTGCAGAGTGGATTCACCATGCAGGGTCGGCTCATGAACGCCGGCACCGACGCTTGGAATGGCAGCACGGTCCGCAATACCTACCGCCAGTGCTTCTACTTCATGAATGGCTTGACCTTGGTGCAGATCAATGGTCCCGGCACGGTGCTCGACCGCAGTGTCTTCGCCAGCACGGGCTCGCCTGCGCTGATGTTCGTGGACAAGCTCTCCTATCTCACCATCGATCATTGCACCTTCTATTCGGGCACGGGACGAGCGCTGGAGTTCGTCTCCTCCGTTCTGGCCGGAACACCCGCCGATAGCGTCCGACTCACCTCGAATGTGTTCTATTCGGTTGCGGCCCAGGCTACCGCGGGCACGATCAAGTTCCCCGGGGCGAGCGGATTCATCTCGTCATCGAATCTGTTCTACACGCCGACCTTCACGTCGGTCCTGGGGGACCGCGCCGCGAACTGGTCGGGCGCAACAGGCACCGTGGCGACCTGGTGCGCCGCGAGCGGAAGGGACTGCAACTCCCGCTTTGGGAATCCACTCTTTCGCAGTGCGAGCCCGCTCACATTCGATCCGCGACTCACACTGGGTTCGTCGGCGATTGGGGCAGGGCAGGGAGGAAGCGACGCAGGCGCCTACCCTTTCGTCGCCGCAGGCGCTGACCTTACCGCGCCTGCGACCGTCACCGATCTTCGCAGCGGTGCCATCTCCTTCGACAATGCGGTGCTGCTTTGGACTGCACCCGGCGATGACGGGATGACCGGCACCATCGAGCAGTATGACCTGCGCCGCTCCGACTCGCCGATCACCGCGGCCAACTTCGCCTCGGCCACTGCCATGTCGGTCGCTCCCACTCCCGTAGCAGGCGGGGGAACGCAAACCTATGTGGCGCTGGGCCTGGTCGGCTCGCACACTTACTACTTCGCAGTGCGCGCTCGGGATGAAGCGGGCAACTGGTCCGGGGTTTCCAACGCCTTGAGCCTGACAACGACTGCGGCCGATATCACTCCTCCGGCCTCTATTCCGGATCTCTCCGCCACACCCTGATGTCCGGGCAAGTAACCGGCTTACCGCAGCGCCTCCGGTCACTCAGGGGACGCGCGGACCTTCTGGCATTCCTCGTGTTGGTCGTCGTGCTCCTGATCCCCATCCACTGGGGACTGGACCCGCAATGGTCATGGGATGTGGACAACACCGCACCCGGATCGGTGCTCCGCGCCATCGCTGCGCGTTTCGGTCCGACATGGTCCTCCTCGTATGGGCCGGTCGCTTATATGACCCAGGCGATCCCCATGATGGCGCTCCTGGTGGGTTTCAAGCTGACCGGAGAGTTGGGCGTCCCCAGCTCCCAGCCTCCTTGGGGGTTCGTCCATCCCGAGGTCTCGATCGCGGCGCTCACGCTCGCGGGCCGCGCGGTCACCGTGCTACTTGCGACGTTGCTCGTGGGGATCGCGTTACGCGAGGCTCGACGCATGGGCGCAGCGCGGCAAGCCTGGCTGGCCCCGGTCCTGTTCATCGGTTCGGCAACGTTCGTGTACCACGCACGCACGACGAATGTTGACATCCATTATGTGTTCTGGCTGGGATTGGCCTTCCATCTTGCGGAGCGCGCCCAACGTAAACGCGAATTGTTCGGGGCAGGCCTATGCGCGGCGCTGGCCGTATGCACCAAGGAGCAAGCGGCTCCGTTCGCGGTCGTCGCCATTTCACTGGCATCCTGGCGAGGGCTGCGAGGGATCTCCCCGAGCCTGCCCGCAAGCAAACGTGCTGCCGGCCTGCCGATTGC
>JBDSKE010000071.1:0-5692 GCA_039917105.1 Candidatus Eiseniibacteriota bacterium
CCAAGCGCTCCGGCACGCATATGGCAACCTGCTTCCCTATGGCCGCTTCCCGGCCGCGGTATTGTGGCTCGATGTCCCGGCCGACCGGCTCGATGTGAATGTGCATCCCACCAAGCGCGAAGTCCGCTTTGCGGATGACGATTCCGTGTTCTCATTCGTTGCCGGAACGTGTGCACAACCACTGACTCGCATCTATCCGCCGTTCACCGTGGTGGGCGGACGAAACGCGCCCGAACCGCAGCCGTCCTGGGCGGACCGGGTGCGCGAGCACCCAATCGACCCTTCCCAGCTGGGGCTCTCGCTCACACATCCATCCCCCTCGGCATCCGTACCGGTTAGCGCGGATGAAGCCACCACTGGCCTTGCCCATGGACTTGCCACGAACCTGGCAGCCGCGACCTCTGAACCCGAGATGTGGCAGTTGCACCGCACTTACATCCTGGCACCGGTTCGCGGCGGCATGGTGATCGTGGACCAGCATGCTGCCCATGAGCGCATCCTCTATGAGGAAGCTCGCGCCCGACTCATGGGCAATCAGGGCACATCGCAGGGACTGCTGTTTCCCGTGCTCGTGGACCTGTCCCGCGCCCAGTTCGAGCTACTGCTCGAAGTCGGCCCGCACCTGCAACAATTGGGATGGGATCTCTCGCCCTTGTCCGCGCCAACGGTCAGCATCCAGGGCGTGCCCTCTGGGCTGCGGATCGAACAGCCCGCCCAGTTGTTGCAGGATGTCCTCGACGGTATCCCTGATGGCGGCCCCACGGCGCAGGATGATCTGCTCGAACGGCTCGCCTGTTCGCATGCCTGTCACGCTGCGATTCGGGCGGGGGACACCATGTCCGTTGAGGAGATGCGCACGCTCGTCGACCGCTTGTTCGCGACCACGCGGCCGCACGGCGATCCCCATGGAAGGCCGACGTTCGTGCGCATGGACATCGAAGAGCTGCATCGCCGCTTTGGGCGCTCCTGATGCCACGCATCCTGGCGATCGTGGGTGCGACGGCAACCGGCAAGACCGCGCTCGGTGAAGCAGTGGCTGCCGCGCTCGGGGGCGAGATCGTCTGCGCCGATGCGCGCCAGGTGTTCCGGGAACTCGACCTGGGCACCGGCAAGCCGTCGCAGAAGGAACGCGCAGCACGCCCGCATCATCTGTTCGATGCGCTCTCATTGGGCGACCAGCCCAGCGCGGGGTGGTACGCGCGCGAAGCGCGTGAATGCTGCGAGCGCCTCTTTGCGCAAGGACGCACGCCGATCCTGGTGGGAGGGTCGGGGCTGTACCTGCAGGCATTGCAGCGCGGCCTGCATGCGGAGCCGCCCCGGGATACGGCGGTACGGGCGCGATTGCAACAAATGCTCCACGCGGACGGGCCGCAGGTGCTGCACGCGCGGCTCGCCTCGGCCGACCCGGTGACAGCCGCCAAACTCTCGCCGGGAGACTCGCAGCGCATCACCCGAGCGCTCGAAGTCCACGAATCCAGCGGTCGGCCCATCTCATGGTGGCACGCCCAGGAACGGGAGGGCGCCCTGGTGGGAGAGTGGCGCGTGGTCGAGGTCACCATCGGACCACGGCTGCTGGCCGATCGGATCGCGACGCGCACCCGTGTCATGTTCACAGGTGGTCTGGTCGAGGAAACTCAAGCACTCGTGAGCGATGGCCGTCGCGCATCGCTCGAGGCCCTGAAGGCCATCGGTTATGACGAAGCCCTCGCCCTGATCGATGGCCGCCTCGAGCCAGCGGGGGCACAGGAGCAGACGAACCTGCGTACGCGTCAACTGGCCAAACGTCAGCGCACCTGGTTCCGCCATCAGCTGGAGGCGGCGCGTCTCGATGCGGACGACGTCGCCCTGGAGCCGTTGGTGGCCGCAACCCTTTCCCACCTGCGGGGCTGAGCAGCACTGCACTTGCGTCGCCCGGACGGCAGAAACTCGTGGACCGATTGCTCTGGCCCTCGATAGAATGCGGCCGACGACCGCAGTGGGGGGCAGCGCCTCCCGATGACTGCGGTACCCCAATCGGGCGCTTGCCAAGCGCCTCGGTCATCCAAGCGCACTTTGCTCAAAGTCGGTTCCTGCCAGCCACCCCATGCGCTGGCAGGTTCCACCCCCGTACGCTGGAGGTCGTCACTTGCCTAATGGCCGTCTCTTCCCGTCCGCGGGATCATGGTTGATCCTCGCGCTGCCTTTCGTATTCGCTGCCCCTGCGCCCGCTCAGGATGCCAGCCCCCCCGGCGAAGTCTTGCGCAACGCAGCGCAAGTGCGCGAGATGATGTCGCAGCGATCGTCCCGGCTGCAGACGAGCGCGGGCATTGACCCCGACACGGTTTGGTTCGGGCACTCGTACACCAATCACTGGAGTGCGACCAGCAACTGGTGGAATCTCTACACCGGCGTGAATCGCCCCGGTACCAATGACCCCAACAATGCCATCTGGGATTGGGATCACACCACGGGCTTCAGCTCGAATGGTGTGGCTGATTCGATGGAAGGTTGGTGGTCGCGCAGGCGCCCCTACAGCATCACCGGTGGCCTCACACTGCCTGATGATCAGCGGGCCTGGTGGGCGGTCGATCACGGCAACCAGGGGAACCTGCGGCCATTCGGGCCGCAGAAGCGCACCAAGGGCACGCTTGGTTATTGGCATCATGACCCGGGCCGCAATGCGGGCGTGGGCGTCACTTGGGCACCATTGAGTGGCACCCAGTCAGCATGGTGCGGACTTCGTCAGCACGGCGACCTGAGCGCCATGGATCCCTACACGGGGAACCCGTTCAACCAGATGATCCTCGAGTTCACCCTCGAGAACGGCGGTGGGACCGGTACGAACAAGCGATTCCCCGGCTACACCAACCAGATGGACCAGATGCTGTATCGCGATATCGCGCTCTCGCCCGGGTCCTCCTTGAATGTGTCGTTCCTGTATCGGACGCGCATGTCGACGGGCAGCGGGACATCGGCGGCCACGCGCACCGGTTGGTTCCATGGGGACCCCCTCGCGGTCGTGGCCGGCAATTTCATCAGCAGCACAGCGGCTGGGGTGAACACTCCCATCGACTCATTCAGTGTGTACATCGGCTCGCCCGTGATTGAATCGGCGTGCCGCTTATCGGACGGCACCACGAAGCCAGTGTATGACACGCATCGTCGCTGGTTCTCGGAAGTGTTGCGCATTTTCGAAGGTCCGAGTGTGCCGTACCACGAGATTTTTGCGGCCGTCGGGAACCAACCAAGTGATACGCTTGCCGCAACCCCGAGTGTGACCGTCAACATTCCCTCGGCAATGGTGGACAACATCCTCGCTTCGTCCGGGAACCCGGGGGTGGTGCGGCTGGTTTTCCGCGTCAAGACGAATATCTCGTTCTCGGATGGGGATGCGCGCGCGACGGGCTACACTTCGGCTTCACGGGGCGCCGCCATGATCGACGAGGTCATCGTGAACGGGCAGGCGTTCGGTACCTTCGAGGGAGCCCCCCAGGGCGGCGCCGGCACCATCGACAATCGCGACGCGAGTGATGGCCGCCCGGATATCACGTCGCTCACCAACTGGCGCGCGACGGGTAAGTCGCCCGCTCAATGGTTCCATGTGGAAGCCCTCGAGAACCTCACCTACAACGATCTCTGTGGTCCTCCGAACTCGCCCGCGCGCCTCTGCAACATAGGCGGGGTCGTGATGACGGCTGGAAACCACGATGACGGCGAGCGTCACTGCGACAGTCGCTACCTCTCGGATCGCGAGGCCATGCACGGCATCACCTCACCGACCATCGACCTGATCGCGGGCTCGACCCCGAACGCCATGGGCTTGACCAATAGCATCGTCGATGCGACGGATGATTATTACGTCTGGTACGACATGTACGCGGGAATGTTCAATCTGGTTTTCTCCGGAAATGCCTGGACCTACGGGGCCTCGGCCTACCCTGCCATGCAGGTGGGGAATGGGGGCAAGTGCTGGGGTGAAGTGCGATATCCGACGTTCCAGATCTTCAATCCCGAACCGCAGTGTTTCCAGGACATCGTGCCATTGTTCGGTTATGGCTTGATCGTCACTTCGAACGCCACGGGGGTACCGGACTCACTGCGCCTGGCACTGGCGATGAACCAGCAGTGCTTCCGATTCGCAGTCTCGCTGGGTTGCAACAGCTCCGAGGGAGCGTACTTCGACAATGTGTCCCTGGGCTTCGTCGACATCCCTGTCTCGCAGCAGACAGCGTCGGGCTCGGCGATCATCCTGGGCAGCGTCACGTCCGACATCTGGATGTTCGCGAACGATGCGTTCCCGTCCAACGAGACCAATGGTCTCCCCGGATCGGCACTCTTCGACACGACCACTGCCTTGGTCAAGACGGGCATCAACAACGCTCAGGGCACCGGTAACACGCTCCGGTTCGACATCCCGGGCGACTCGCTGGTGTTCAAGGCTTCGAACGCGACCACCGGTACGGGCGACGATCCGGCCTACAAGCCGATCCGCCTCGACCTGGTGTTCCGTGTCCTTCCGGGCCCGGGCAACTACCGGATCTCGGCTGGTCGCACGTTCCCGCCGGCTGCCACGCAGGTCCTGCTCCAGGTCCCGACCAACCAGGCTTCAGCGGTTGTCCCCGGCGACGGTACGTTCTGGGGTCAGTACATCGCGGCTCCTGGCCAGGTCAGCAAGGGCGATCACTTCGGCGGCACGCGTTGGGACCACCTGACCTGGAACAGCGCTCGTTGTGACTCGGCTCAGATCAACTTCTTCGGCATCACGGGTGCCACCGCCAACGTTGTGGCGAACACCTGGATGGGCACCTATCACGAGAGTGATCCTAAGTTCGCGACCCTGGGCACGAACAAGTTCAAGTGCTTCATCGTCGATACCACCAAGGCTGCGACGAGCACCGTGGCCGTGAACAACATCGTCTGCGATGGCACGATCCCGGCGTGGCTCTCGGCTGTTCCGCAGTCCCGTACGGGCTGGGACGGCAATGTGCAGACCAAGGAGTTCACCAAGATCATCCCTGATGGTCTGCTGACCCCTGGTTCGCATGTCCAGTACTTCTACCGCAAGTCACACGACATCGATCCGCTGTTCGCATTCGCGATGTGCCCGGACACGACGACCATCACCCCGCAGAATGGTGAGGGTTCGTCCGACGGTCACCGCTGGCAGCAGTTCGGCGTCCTTCCGGATCGCTACAAGGATCCGGCGTTCGGCGGCACCGGTATGGCGTGCATGCTGTATGTGGACTACAACGACCGTCGTGGTAACGAGCGTCAGTTCGTGTCCGTCATGGACTCGATCGGCGGCACGGCCTCGACCAAGTTCGGTGCACACAACGGCTGGCATGCAGTCGGTGGTGCGGATCTCGGCGCTGGCTCGGGTAACGACCCGGCGATCGCGATCTCGAACCGCAACAGCCAGCCTGGAACCACGTGGGACATGTACGGCGTGAAGGCGTCCGAGTCGCTCACCACGAGCGCCGGTGCCATCGGTAGCCGTCTGGCCAACCGTTCCAGCATGGGCTTTGCAACCGGCAAGGAATCCCGCTCCGGTCCGACCCCTGAGGTGCTGCGCACGTACTACCGTGTCGTGGCGATGCTCACGGGCGATCTGACCTCGGGCATCCTCGGGCCGTTCGCGAACCGCAGCCAGAACGACATCGCCCTGTTGAACGACTACCTCACGAATGCGGCCGGTTCGGCGCAGCCGCGCGGT
>JBDSKE010000072.1:0-8624 GCA_039917105.1 Candidatus Eiseniibacteriota bacterium
GACCAGACCGGTCGCGGACAGTGTGTCGCGCAGCAGCGAATAGCCCCGACTGGACTTGCGCAATGGCAGGACGAAGTAAGGCGTGTCGAAATAGATCGGCTCGATCTCGCTGCGATCCACGAACGACACCAAGTCGAGCGTCTGGGTCACCTCGGCATTGGCCTGCCGTAGCTCGTCATCGGTCAGGACGACGTACTGGGCAGGCTCGTATTCGTAGCCGCGGACCACGCTGTCCCAGGGCACTTCCTTGCCCGTCCGCTTGTTATAGCGTTTGTATCCGACCGGTGAGAAATCACGGCGGTCGAGTAGCGAGAACGACAGGTCATCGCCCGTGCGGGCGGGCTGGAGCGTGACGCCAATCTCGACGAGACCGAACGACAGCGTTCCTTTCCAGAATGGACGTGCCATCTCATGGTCCTCGTGTTGGCGCGCGCTGACCGCGACGGGACGCGGCAGCGTTTTTGGGGGAATCGATCCTGGAACCTCATGTGACAGCATCTGGCATGCCACGCCGCACAAAGCGAGCAATGACAGGCATTGCGCCTACGGCCGAGTGCGTGATACGGGCGTGCACAGCACCTCGCGACCGTACTTTGTACCTTTTGCCCAGGTCACGTTGGCAACGAACCGGCGCTCACGCCGCGGCACGGGAGGTCTGCTTTCACGAGGGTTTGCCCTGCGCGGTCGAGGCGAGCAGGCGGAGCAAACCTCGCTCGCAGCGCTCGAGGGCCCGGGTTCCGCGCGGTATGCCAGTGCCCGGGTTTTTCAATACTCGTCCCTGCTCGAAGCAGCGGAGCACCACGGGAAACACATAGGACGCGCGGCACACGGCCGGCGTGTTGCCCAGATAACCCGAGACTTCGCGCATCACCTGCGCGATGGCGCGCCGCGCGGCGGTGGGAGTGCTGCGTGACTCAGGTGGCATGCGCGCCAGCGCGCGCGCCGCCAGCAGGGTGCCCGCCCAAGTGCGAAAATCCTTCGCTGTGAATCGCTCACCCATGCGGTCGCGGATATAGGCATTGATATGGTGGCCCTTGATATCAGCGATCGTGCCTTGGTCGTTGCGATACTTGAAGACCTCGCCGCGATGACGCAACAACTCCCGCACCAATTTCGCGACTGCCCGGTCCTTCAACTCGTGCACCTGCCTCTTGCCCGACTTGCCGACGAAGTCGAACTGTAGGACCTGACCCCGGACACTCACGTGCCGCGTACGCAGGGTGGCGATGCCGAAACTGCCGTTCTCACGCGCGTAGACCTCGCCGCCCGGTCGCAACTGGCAGGTTTCGAGGATCCGCGCGATTCCCGCGAGCACGCGATCCTGACTCAGGCCTGGCAGCGCGAGGTCGCGCTTGACCGCGCGCCTGAACTGCGGCAACGCCCGGATGAATCGCACCAGCCTCTCGTGCTTCCCGCGTTCGCGGCGGACCACCTGTTTGGGATGGTAGAGGTACTGCCAGCGTCCCTTGACGTCCTGCCCGACCGCCTGCACCCAGGCGTGCCGGGAGGAATGGATGGCCACCGATTTCCATGCGGGCGGGATGGTCAGCGATTCGATGCGCGCGCGTTCACTTGAACTGACGGTGCGGCCGCTGGCGTCGCGGTACCGGAACCCCCGGGCCGGGCTCCCGAGACGGCGGATGCCAGACTGGGTCAATCGTTCGATGATCGTCATTTTCACTCAACCCTCCGCTTCACTCTCTTCTGCTGCATGCATGATTCACTTCGAGCATGGTCCACGCCAATGACGCGCTCATCTGTTGTCTGTACAATAGCGGCATGCCTCGCCTATGGCATCCAACCGCCGCGCCCACGCGCAGGATCGACGGGCACTTGGGTTCTTCAGTAAGCCCCCCCATGCCGAGTGCGCACCGTGGTTGGGAAACGTTGGCCCTCACACTGGGGGCGCTCGCAGCGCTGCGCTTCGTGGCAATCCTGCTCCGCGAGAATGCCTACGGAATCGCGAAGTACTATATGGCGGACGACGCGTTCTACTACTTCCAGATTGCTCGCAATATTGCCACGGGTCTCGGCCCCACGTTCGACGGGGTCCACAACACCAATGGCTTCCATCCCCTGTGGTTACTGATCTCGACTGGAGTGTTCGCTTTCGTGCAGGGCAGCATGGCGCCACTGCTGGTTCTTTATGCGCTGCAAATCGGGATGCTGATCGGCTCGGCATTCATGCTATTCCTTGCGTTCAAAGAGTTCGACCGCCTGTCGGGCGCCTTCACCGTGGCCCTGTTCCTCGCGAGTTGGCACACCCGTAAGATCTTGTTCGCGGGAATGGAGAGCAGCCTCGCATTCGTGATCGCCTCCGGCCTGCTCCTCCTTGCTGTTCGACGCCGGTCGCGTTTTTTCATGCCGGCCAGCTGGCCGGAGGCCTGGGGTCTGCTGGCGCTGCTACTTGCCCTGTCGCTGGCGCGCCTCGAGGCCGGTAGCTTGGCCGCCGCCTGGCTGTGCGTCGCACTCGTTGTGGATGCGCGCCATGGTAGTCATTCGCGTCCACGCATTCTGCTGGTGGGACTTGGACTGGTGGTGGCCGGGTGTGCCTACGTCGCCTGGAATCTGCTGCTGGTCGGTATGGCGCTTCCTATTTCAGGACTTCTGAAAGCGGGCGGACATCACAGCTGGGACTCGGTTCACGCCGTTCTCTTGGGCCATCGTGACGCTTTCATCGGGCTCATCGCCCCGCCTGGCGGAAGCCCCCTGGCCAAATGGATCAGCATCGCCGAGGGCAGCATTCTGGCTGTGGCGCTCGTTGCCTGCCTCGTGCGGGTGCGGCGCCATTATCCCTGCCAGGTGCTGGGCCTGATTCTCTTCCTCGTGTTCGCAATCGCATTCGTGGCGGTCTCGGCTTTCGTGACGAATGGTATCTGGGCTTGGTACCGGTGGCCCGCACTTTTGGCTGGCGTGCTCGCCACATTCTCATCCATCCACTTTGTACTCGCGCACCTGCGACCCGTGCGGCTCGCACTTGCGCTTTTGGCTGTCGTGACCACCATGGCGGTCGTGCCCGACTGGTACTTGACGCTGCGGCCCCACCCGCTGGCCGATTGGAGCCCACTGCGCGGGATGGTGATGGATGAGACCGTCCGTTTCATCCGCGAGGAGATTCCGCCCGGGGAGCGCATAGGTGGCGTTTCGAATGGAATCTTCACCTACTTCTGCGGTCGCCAGATCGAGAACCTAGAAGGCCTCGCCAATGGCGCAGCCTTCTACCGCGCGCGCCGTGACCCGACTGCTTATGCCGCCTACCTGCGTGAGAACCGCATCCGCTGGATCATTTTCCACGCGTGGTCGAGCGATGACCGTGCCTACAGGTTCAAGGCGTACGTGCCAACCTCGCAGATCGATCGCGTGTACGACCTCGATAGCCACTATCATCTGGATTTGCGAAGAAACGCGTTCTTTCCGGACCGTCCGCATGGTGCGTCGCTGTCGGAACCCAATGTGTACTTCGTCCGGTTGAAGCCCTAGTCGAGCGTCGCGGCGATACTAGGTGGTGTGTAGGTTCTGCAGGCCGAAGTTGCATGAAACGAGCTGCGCGAGCCCCCCATTGCATCTTTTCGCCGCCAAAGCGGCCAGTAGCGCTGCTGAATCGGCCCCTCACCTCTTGGTTTTCACGGCATGCCGCTTGCTGCATTCGACGCGACCCTTCCACCGAAGCCGGGCGCGGCCGTGTTTGCGCCCCGTCCGGCAATGAGCCGGACCGGGAGGATCGGCGAGCGCACCGTGCGCATCACCCTAGCGATCGGGGATTCCGTCATGAAAACTCAGCACCTGCCACGCTACCGTGACATCGCACGGCTGTTTTTCAAGTACGGGCGCGGTGACCTGGTCCGGGACTCCTGGACGGACGGCGCATCCCAATCTGAAATCGCGAGCGCAACGGTTTCCAACGGATCCGGCAGCGCGGCCGTCCACGAGCGCCCCGGCGAGATTCTCGCGCAACAGTTGGTCGTTGATGCCATCCAGCGTAACGCGGACGGTGCGCAGACCGCGCTCGATGTCGATCCTGACTTCGACAACGCCGCCGTACCGGACTCCGACGCCCCGCAACATGGCAATCCCCTGGACGCGACCGCGCGAGCCGCGCAACTCGCCGACGACCTCGAAGCGATGGGACCGACATTCGTCAAGGTTGGGCAGTTCCTCTCGACGCGCGCCGACCTGTTGCCCGCCGAGTACCTCGAGGCACTGGCCCGCCTGCAGGACCACGTGGCGCCGTTCAGCTTCGCCGAGGTCGAGAAGATCATCACCGAGGAGCTGGGCTTGCGCCTGTCCAAGGCGTTCGCCACGTTCCAGGAACAGCCACTCGCTGCGGCGTCGCTGGGGCAAGTGCATCGCGCGGAGTTGCGCGACGGCCGCGTGGTCGCGGTCAAGGTGCAGCGGCCGGACATCCAGGAACAGATCAAGGGCGACCTGGAAGTGCTCGAAGAGATTGCAGGGTTCCTGGACAAGCACTCCGAATATGGCAGGCGCTACGACTTCACCAGCATGCTCGGTGAGTTCCGAAAGAGCCTCATACGCGAGCTCGACTACTGCCAAGAGGCCCGCAACCTCAGCCTGCTGGGCGAACATCTGGCGCGGTTCGATCGCATCGTGGTGCCGCAGCCGGTGCCAGATTACGTGACGTCGCGGGTGCTGACGATGGAGTTCATCGACGGGCGTAAAGTCACGAGCCTGGGGCCATTGGCGAAATTGGAAATCGACGGCGCGCCGCTCGCCGAGGCCCTGTGCCATGCCTACCTCAGGCAGATCCTGGTCGATGGTTTCTTCCACGCGGACCCGCACCCGGGGAATATCTTCGTCACCGCGGACGGGCGGATCGCCATCCTCGACCTCGGCATGGTGGGCCAGGTGGCGCCCGGCGTTCAGGAGGACCTGTTGAAGCTGGTGCTCGCGATCAGCGAGGGCCGAGGAGAGGACGCCGGAAACACGGTCGTCAAGCTCGGTAGGCCATTGAGCGATGCCGATCCGTCGATCGTGCGCCGCCAAGTCAGCGAAATGGTGCTGCAGTTCCAAGGGCTGCGTATGAAGGACATCGCGCTGGGTCGACTGGTGTTCGATGCCGCGCGCGTGGCCGCCGAGGCGGGGTATCGCATGCCGCGCGAACTCACCATGCTCGGCAAGGCGCTGCTCCACGTCGATCAGGTCGCCCGCCAGCTCGACCCCGAATTCGACCCGAACGCGGCGGTGCGGCGCTACGCCTCGGAAATCATGCGCGAGCGCATGGTGAAGAGCCTGTCACCAGGCAAGCTGTTCGCAGGGCTGCTCGAGATGAAGGAACTCGCCGAGAACCTGCCCCGCCGCGTGAACCAGTTGATCGACGCGATCGCCGAGAACCGCGTGCGTATCAAGGTCGATGCGATCAATGAGGTGCTGCTGATGGAGGGCCTGCAGAAGATAGCGAACCGCATCACGCTCGGCCTGGTGGTCTCGGCCATGATCGTGGGGGCGGCGCTGCTGATGCGGATCGATACGACATTCCGGATCCTGGGCTATCCGGGCCTGGCAATCCTGTTCTTTCTGGCCGCAGGCGTCATCGCGTTCTTCCTGATCGGCAACATCCTGGTGCATGACCTACGCGCGACGAAGGAAAACGTCCGGGCCCAGGAGAAGAAACACTAGCTTTCCAGGTCCGGGCCCGGCAAGCCGACGGCTATCCGAAGCGCGGAATTCACACGACGCTAGTGCTGCAACGCGTAGGAGACCTTGGCGAAGGCCTGGCGCCCGCTCCGTTCGAGCTGACCGCTGGCGCTGGCGTAGCCCTGATCGTCTCCGTATCCCGCGTATAGCACCGTCTGCCAGTTCACCTTGTATGCGAAGAGCGCCGAGAAGTTGAGCGCGGCCGATTTCTCGTCCACCGGGAATGTGTACAGGTCGACGCTGCGCGAGGTCTGAACATATTGGCCGATCAGTCGGATGAATGACCGCGAGTTGAAAGAATAGGACGCTCGCAGGCGCTGAACCTGGGCCAGGAACAATCGACCAGAACCGAGCGCTGGGTCCTCGACATTCAACCAGCGGGAGTTCGTCGACGCTCGCAGTTCGATGTGGTCATTGGGCCGCACAGTGGCCGAGGCGCCCAACGAAGTGCCGCTCCCCTTTCGCGCGTTCGAGAAATCGATTTCGTCCCCCAGCTGTACGTCAAGCGCGAATGAGTTGAGCACACGCCCCGGACTAACCTGCGCCACGAACCTCGGACGGAAACGCGAGAACATCTGCCCGCCCGACTGGATGTCATCCCGGTTGAGCTCGACACGAAAGAAGCTGCCGAGTTTTCCATCCATCCCAGCACCCACCGCCGCACGTCGACCCAACACGCCCCCTCCGGTGTCCTCGTCGTACGAGCCCAGTGCGAAGAGTCGCACTCGTGACAGGAAGCGTTCCTTGGGACGCAATGTGTATCCGCTCTCCAGATACACCTCGCGAAAACCCACTTGTGGCATGAAGCCTTCGTCAGCGCGGAATTCGGGACCGATATCCTGTCCTTGCAGGAAGAGGTCCACGGTGCGTGTGTTATGCGACCAACGCAGCAGCAGTGCTTGGTCCTCGAGACTACGCCCGTCCCACTCGCCCGCGAGGTCCGTGCGGTTGGGGGTCCGGCTACTACTCCAGAGCGCCTGGCCGGTGACTGTGTCGGTGGGACGCGGGCGCCACTGGAAGTCGGGTCCGAAGACGGCATTGTGCCCCCCGCCTTCGATGGCGCGCCCCGTGGCAAGTAGGCTCATGAAAGAAGCGCCGATGTCGCGTCGCATGCGCAGCACAGCAACATCGGATTCGAAATCCTGCAATGCAGCGCCCGATCCCTCCGGGCCCGGTAGGATCACGAGGCCATCGCCACGGTCGCGCGCGATCAGCGCGGTGAACGCGGTATGGCCAGCATGGCCGGTAGCTCGCAGGCCTGCGAGCGGCGCGGTGATGCTGCGCGTGTACACGGCTTGGAATGGTGTTGAGAACAGATCGATCCCCTCCAGGAAGAACGAGCGCTTCTCGGGATAGAACAGCGCGAAGCGCTCATTGGCGCCGATCTGTGCCGCATCGCCTTCGACTTGGGAGAAGTCAGGGTTGATCGTGGCGTCGATTGCGGTGTTGGCGAAAGGACTCCATTTGATGTCAGCGCCGAAATCGGATTCGAGGTCGCCATTGGCCAGGGGTGATCCCAGATCGCCGCGGGGGAAGTCAAGACGCTGGGCGGTGGCGTAGGGCGCGACCACGAGATGGGAACCGTGGGGTAGCCCGGCGAGGCCAATCATCTTGCTCGAGTTGCAAACGAAACAGTTCACATCGCGGGGCTGCTTGACCGAGAAGAACTGATAGTGCCGATCGCGAGGATAGTTCCGATACAGCATGATGCCCCAGGTCGGTGCCTCCTCTTTGGAGTAACGCAGCGACGAGAACGGCACCCGGATCTCGAGGTTCCATCCGGTCTCGGTGATTTTGCCCTTGGCCTCCCAGTACATGTCGGGCGAGTTGTCCTCGCCCGAGGCGTCGTCGGTCACCGCGTCATAGGTGAGCCCGTTCGCATTGGCCAGGAACATGAGCGCCGTCTTTCCATCGTTGCGGCTGTCCACGATGATGCCGCCGTAATCGGTGTTCCCCGACAGATTGTCATGATCGGAAATGGGCGCGCGGATCAGCTTCGGCTGGGGGTCATCGAAGCGGAATCCGGCGTAGAGATACTTGTCGTCATATGCCAGGTAGCCGACATTGGCGACCTTCGGTTCAGCATTCTCGCCCACACGTGTCTCATACCAGGTGGTGACTCCCTCAATCCCCCGCCAACCCGGGTCGGCTAGCTCGCCATCGATCTGGATGGGTCCGGTCGCGCGGCTGATCGATACCTGCGGGGCGGGCTGTGGCGCTGCTGCATAGGTCGCGGAAGCAATCATGAGCGTCAGGAGTAACCCAATGATTTGGGAGAAGCGTGCTTGAGCGCTTGCGGGAGCCAGCATGGAGGCCTCGGGGCGATTGGCGCCTGCAGCGGCGCGTTCACGGCAACTGGCTTCGGAATCACGGGGATCGCGATGATGAGAACCAATCGTCGCCGGGTCAGACCATGGGACCATGACTAGCGTTGGCGATTCCCAACGGGCGTCGGCATTGCGGCAACGAGTGCGGAGGGTCACACTCACCTTAGGAACGGCACTCCGAAGCATGAAAGTCTAGAAGTGCCCGCGGGCGACTGCTAAGCTTCTCTGCGAGTGAGCCCTCGGAGGTTCTCATGCGCGGCATCCGCACCGCCTTGTTCGCCCTCGCCATCGCCCTCGTGGCCGCGCCTGCACACGGCGCGCTGACCGCATTCCGCTTCACCGACCTCGACCTGCGCGATGCGCATGTCTACTTCAACTTCCTCGGCTGCCGTGACGTGACAGACAACCTGATCGTGGGCTACAGCTGGAACTCCGACCTGCAGGCCTCGATCACCTCCGACCGGGATTCCAGTGGAGATCTCGATCGCAGCTACCTGATCCTGTTCGACCCGCTGGATCCCTCGGGTGCGGGCGGGACGCTACGATTCGGCAGCGGCTCGTGCAGCGCGCCCATTGAGGCCACGACCTGCGCCGGCGACGGCTTTTTGGCCATGACCGTCGTCGGTTACCAGAACTCGGCGAGCG
>JBDSKE010000073.1:0-15832 GCA_039917105.1 Candidatus Eiseniibacteriota bacterium
GAACGCGGCGAATGCGAGGCGCCACGCGGTCCGGCCCACTCCCTGCACGTTGCGGCTCATAGGTCCCAGCCCCTCGCCGGCGCGAGCTCGCCGGCCAGGTCCACCGTCGCTTCGGCCAGCGTCTCCCATGAATGTTGCAACCGGAGCCGGGCGATGTGGGGCGACATCCCTGCACCCAGACCCTGCTCGAAGAATCTCACGATGGTATCGGCCAGCGCGCCCGGATCCTCGGGCGGAACGGTCAAACCCGTCTCCCCTTCATGCACGGTCTCGGTGATGCCCCCCACGCGCGTCGCGATCACCGGGGAACCCAAGGCATATGCCACATGGGTCACTCCCGACTGTGTCCCGCTGCGGTACGGGAGCACCGTGACATCGGCGGCGCGGAACAGCGCTTCGACGTCATCGTCCGGGATGTACCGGTCCAACAGGCGCACCGCGCCGGGGCCGGTCGCCGCGGCCAACTGGCGATAGAGTTCGGGCTTCTCATAAAACTCGCCCGCCACCACGAGCGTTGCGGCGGGCCGACGTTCCCGCACCAGGCGCCACGCCTTGAGCAATGTGTCGAGTCCTTTGTAGTGCCGCACATATCCGAAGAACAGAGCGACATCGCCCTCGAGCTGCAACTTCGCTCGGGCGCTCGCGCGCGTGAAGCGCTTCTGGTCGAACTGGGCGTAGAACGGGTGTGCGACGCGGCGGCGCGGCGCGCCCGGCTTGAGCGTGTCAAGATCGTGCTCGACCGATTCTGACATGACCAGATATCCGTCCGAGTTGCGCATCATCCATCGAGTGAACGCGGCGTCATAGAAGCGCGGCTCATGCGCAATGAGATTGTCGCAGACGAGGATCACCCGCGTACCTCGCCGCCGTAACGACCCCACTGCCGAGGCGAACGCCGGCCCGAAGAATGGCATCCACCACTTGAGTATCACCGCGCCCGGGGCGAAGCGCTCCAGATGCGCTGCGGTGCGCCGCCAGCTCAGCGGCCCGATCGAATCGAGCATCGCCTCGGTCGGGAATCGTGGGCGCGTTGCAGTGGGATCGAGCTGGCTCGTGCCTGGGAACAGGAAATCGGGATACTGGCGCGTGAAGGTGACTGCCTCGACCCGTGCGTGGGACTCCAGCGCCTCGCCCAGCAAGCCCAGATATTGGGCGAGCCCGCCCCGCCATGGATGCAGTGGACCCACGAGCGCGATGCGGCGCGTGGATCGGAGTTCGGAGTGGACGGGGGGCATGGGCCGCGCCTCAGACGCCGCGCACGACCGACCACGAGCGCATACCACGGGCCTCGAACTGGAACGGCACCACTTGCCCGCCATGCTTCTCGAGTTCGGACGCGACGCGGTGGCGACGGTCGAACTGGGTGAGGAGCAGGAAGTATCCGCCGCCGCCCGCCCCGGGCATCTTGCCGCCGATGGCGCCAGCCCGACGCGCGACCTGGTAGAGCTTGTCGACGTGCGAATTGCTGATGCCCTCGTCGAGCTTCTTCTTGTGCTCCCACGCCTGATGCAAGAGCTCCCCAAAGCCATCGATGTGTCCGAGCAGGAGCGCGCGCTTCATCTCGCCCGTCTGCTCCTTGAGTGACTCCAGCGCCTTGACCGTGGCGCGCTTGCCACTGGTATAGGCCTTGGTTTGACGCTCGATGATCTTGGCGGACTGCCGCGTCTGGCCCATGTAACACAGCAATAGCCGGTATTCGAGTTCCTCGAGCGTTTCGCGGCGCAGCTTGAGTGGGGTCACCACCGTGCCTTGCGGCATGAACTCGATGAAGTTGAACCCGCCGAACGCCGCGGCGTACTGATCCTGCCTCCCACCCGCCAACAGTAGATCGCGACGCTCGATCCGGAATGCCAACTCGGCCAGGTCATACGGAGAGAGATCCAACTTCAACCACTCGCGCAACACCCCGAGCAACGACACCATGAGTGTGCTCGAAGCCCCGAGCCCCGACCCGGGGGGGGCATCGGAGTGCGTCCAGAGATCCGCCCCGCGCTTCACCCGGAGTGCGCGGATGGCGGCTTTGAGCAGGTCGAGCTGTCCATCGAACTTGAGTCGCTTGGGATGGTCGTATTTGGCGACCATGTCGTAATCGAGGCTCGCGAGCGTCAGCCGTTGGTCGCGACGCGGACGCAGCGTGGCGTAAGCATAGTGGTTGATCGTCGCCGACAACACACAGCCACCGTGCTCTTCCGGATAGGGCGACACATCGGTGCCGCCGCCGCAGAATGACAAGCGCAGGGGTGCGCGCGCACGGTAGTAACGCGGAACAACTTTCATGCGTCGATCTCCTCCTGGGCCCGCTGCCAGTCCTCGGGAGTACCAATATCCCAGAATCGGCCCGGGCAGCTGGCGCCCCACAGCAGCCCGCGCGCGGCCAATCCCGGTAACACATCGCGCTCGAGTGAGCTGACGCCTTCGGGGATCGCGCGCCACACTCGCGGCGAGAACATATATTGCCCGCCATTCACCCACGCGGGGCCACGCCAGTCCGGATCCTTCTCGATGAAGCGCACGATGCGTCCGTCCGCTTGTTCCACACGACCGCGGGATTGCGCGTCCTCCACCTGATACAACGCCACTGCACCGATCGCGCCACGCTCCCAGCGGTCGCGTTCCAACTGCCAGGGCGAGCACTCGCCCAAGGTATCCCCGTTGACCACCAGAGATGGCCCTTCGACCAAGGCTTGCGCCAGCTTCAGCGCGCCGCCCGTGCCCAGCGGCTCGGATTCCACCGACCATTCCAGTCCCATGCCAAGCGTGGAGCCATCCCCGAGGATCTCGCGCAACTGATCGGCGCCGTACCCGGCGAGGATCACCGCACGGTCGATGCCGTGATCGCGCAACCACGATAACTGGCGCACCAGGAAGGGCTGCCCCTGCAGCGGCGCGAGCGGCTTGGGCAGGTCACCGAAGCGCGGCTTGAGGCGCGTGCCCAGCCCACCGGCGAGCACGAAGGCTTTCACGCGTCCGCGTCCAGATTGAACCGCCGCCGCACGGGATATTCGGCGCGCGCCGAGAGGTGGGCGATCATCTCGCCGAGTAGTCCCATGAGGATGAACTGGATTCCCACCAGCACGCTGGCGGCCCCGAAGAGCATGAGCGGCCGTACGCGCAGGGGATCGCCATGCAGCCACTGCGCCACGAACCACGCACCCAACCCGAAACCCACCAGCAAGAAGAACAGGCCGATACGTCCGAACACATGCAGCGGCTTGAGCGAGGAGGTGGAGATGAACGCCGCGGTCAGGAGATCGAGGAACCCATTGATGAAGCGCGAGGCGCCGAATTTGGATTTGCCAAAGCGGCGAGCGCGATGATTCACCCCGATTTCGCCGACGCGGAATCCCTGCCAGTGCGCAAGCGCCGGCAGGAAGCGGTGCAACTCGCCATAGACCTCGAGTGAGTCCACCACTTCGCGACGGTAGAGCTTGAAGCCACAGTTGAAGTCATGCAGACGCACGCCGGCGACCTGTGAGGTGACGCCATTGAAGAGCTTGGAGGGCAGCGTCTTGCTGATCGGGTCGAGACGCTTGACCTTCCAACCGGAAACCAGGTCAAGCCCGCCCTCGAGCGCTCCGAACAAGCGCGGCAGCTCGGAAGGGTCATCTTGGAGATCCGCATCCATGGTGCACACGAACTCGCCCCGCACGGCCTTGAAGCCCGTCGCGAGCGCAGCACTCTTGCCGAAATTGCGGTGCAACAGGATGCCTTTCACTCGTGGATCGGTGGCACAGAGCGTGGCGATCACCTTATCGGTGCCATCGCGTGAACCATCGTCCACATAGAGGATCTCCCACGTCGTCCCCAACGTCCCCATCGCGACCAGCACCTCGCGATGCAGCTCGGGCAGGCTTTCGGCCTCGTTGTAGGCCGGGATGACGATGGAGAGCCGCGGGCCGTCGCTCAAGCCCTGCTCCCATAGAGGGATTTTGCCCAGTCCGCCTCGGCCCGCAGGCCGTCCTCGATTCCCACCCGCGTCGTGTAGTCGAGGTCCGTGTGTAACCGGGTGGCATCCGCGCGCGTGCGCAGCGGATCGCCCGGTGGACGCTCCTCGTACCTGAGACGCGCCTTGGCCCCGAGTGCGGCTTCGAGGATCCCGATCGACTGCAGCACATCCACCTGGGAGCCCCCTCCGATGTTGTACAAGCCCTGCGGTGCGCTTTGCCTCCACGCGCGCACGTTTGCCTCGATGGCGTCGGAGATGAAGGTGAAGTCACGGGACTGCCTGCCGTCACCGTACACGGTGATCTCCTCGTCCCGCAGCATGGCCTTGCAGAAGCGATGGAACGCCATGTCGGGGCGCTGACGCGGGCCGTAGACCGTGAAGTACCGCAGGGCCGACACCGGCAGTCCGAAGTTACGGCCATACAACATCACGAGGTGCTCTCCCGCCAGCTTGGTCACGCCATAGGGCGAGAATGGTCGCGGCAGCATCGCCTCGTCGGTGGGATAACGCTCGGCATCGCCATACACGGACGAACTCGAGGCATAGACGAACCGTTCCAACGGAGTGCCCTTGTAGCGTTCGAGCAAGCGTTGCGTCGCGAGAATGTTGTGGTGAACATAGGTTGCGAAATCACGCCCCCACGAGGCGCGGACGCCAGCCTGTGCCGCCTGATGGAACACCACATCGACTTGGGGCAGCGCGGAGAGGTCGGCCTCCGCAAGGTCGAGCTCGAGCAATCGGTAGTTCGGGTGCTGGAGTGCTGGCTCGAGGTTCTTCCGCTTGAGGGCGATGTCGTAATAGTCGGTGAAGCAATCCACGCCCACCACCGAGGCGCCATCCGCAAGGAGGCGTTCGGCGAGCGTGGACCCGATGAAACCTGCGGCGCCGGTGACCAGCGCGCGTGTCGACATGCCGTCTCCCTACCGCAGCTGTGGAATGGGTGGTCGGCCCAACTGCGGAGTCCCCAACCCCATCGCCTGACGTTCGGATTCGAACAACTGTGACGCCCGCGAATCACCCGGATTCACTTGGAGCCAACGCTGCAGGTAGCCCAGCGCCCGCTCGCGCTCGCCGATCTCGCGCAGCGTGGTGTAAGCACCGTAATAGGGCAACGCATAGCGAGGGTCCAGCTCGATTGCCGCGTCGAACTCGCGCACCGCTTCGGCCGCGCGCCCCTTGAAGGCCAGCGAAGCGCCATGGTAGTAGCGCACCTCCGGGCTGTTCGGGGAGGACTTCGCAAGTCGTTCATACAGCGCCAGAGCGCGCCCCGTGTCGCCCATCTGCATGTAGAACCCACCCAGCGGGATCTGCACCTCGGCGTAGTCCGGGAACATGCGCCCCACTCGTTCCATCTCGGTGACGGCCTTTTGCATCTCACCCGTGTCGCGGTAATGGAATGCCAGCTGAAGATGTGCGGATGCGTAGTTGCGCGAGAGCGTCGAGGCGTTGTCGTCCTTATAAACCTTGGAATCCCAAGAACCATCCGGGTTGAAAAGACCCCGGTACTTGAACGTCTCGTACAGCGCCTTGTGCGTGGCCACGACGTCGAGCCCCGCCTTGGTGGTATCGCGCTCGACCTTGTAGACGAGTCCCTTGAGCGAGAAAGCCGAGTCGTAGCCATAATGCTCCGGCACCGTCACGGCAAGGTAGGGTTGCTTCAACCAGGTCCCGTTCGGTCCACGTGACTTGTCGAGCAGGTGATGCACCATGAACTCGTTGGTGTAGATGGGTTCATAGGAGCCCTTCTCATCCGGCTTCACCACGATCCCGTCGCGGCTGATCGCCCACCCCTCGGCCTGATGCGAACGGTAGACGGCCGTATAGGTGGAATCCCCTTCGAGTCCCGGTGTGATCATGTACATCCCCGAGCCCAGGGCCTCGATCGCCTGATCCGAGATGGTGACCGGTACCTTGGGTTCTTCATCGCGCAGTTGGCGAATGTACCAATCGGTATTCAACAGGCTCAGGTTGACGACACGCACGCCCTTGCCGATTCCCTCGACCTGCTGCAGATACCAGAGTGGAAAGGTGTCGTTGTCGCCATTGGTGAACACATACGAGTTCGGCTCCAGTGGCGCCAGCATGTTGTAGGCATAATCCCGCGCGATGTAGTTGCCGCTCCGGTCGTGCGTGAACCAGAGGTTTTTCGCAAGGAGCGCCGGTTGCAGCGCCAGCAGTGCAAGCGAGCCATAGGTTGCCAGATTCTGGGTCTGGCCCTCGGCGAACGATTCACGGATCCACGACACGAGCCATGCGACCCCGAGCCCCATCCACAAGGCAAAAGCATGGAAGCCGCTCTGGAAGAAGTAGTCGCGGTCCCGAACCTCGTGGCTGCTGAAGTTGAGGAACACGATCATGCCCACGGTGCTCAGCCCCAAGAACACGAAGCTGATGGCGAAGCCCTTCTTGTCTCGCATGAACTGCCAGACTCCACCCGCCAGCCCCAGCGCCAGCGGCAGCAGGATCCCCCAGAGTTTGTCCGTGGGGAAAATCGGCCACTGGCGCGCGAAGTAGCGCCAGAATTCCTTGTTGACTTGGACCTGGAAGATCTCGTCATAGCTGGTCATGCCTCGGCGGTCGGACATCTTCATCTCGCCGTACTGCTTGCGCTCGAGCAGGTCGCGCATCTTGCTCCAGGTGGCCGGTGCGCCCTCATTGATGCCGGGGTGCTGCGCCGCGCGGATCGGCAGGTATAAATGCGTGCTGTAGCCCGCGATCATGAGAAACAAGGCCAGCAGGAGCACACGTCCTTCGCGCTGCGTTCGCGCAAGAAAAGCCATGGGCCCAACCACGGCGATCACGGTGAGGACCGCGGTGAGCGGCGTCAGGTTCGCATCGGAGAATGAGGCCCTTAAGCCGGGCACTGCCAGCCCCATCCCAAGAATCGCGACCCAACCCGGGAGCTTCTTTTTCCACGTCATATACAAGGCGTACAGCGTTGATAGGGCGATCACCGCTCCCATCATCTTCTCGAGACCAGCCGGCACGCGCAGCAGCGAGAGGAACGGCATCGCGAACAGAAGCGCCACTTTCTTGTCCACCATCCACACCAGCACGATGAGCGGCAGGCCCATGATGCCGACCCCCAGGTGCAACCCCACGCACAGCCACATGACGTAGGTGGCGACCAACAGGTAGCTGACCGATGGTTTCTGGTCGTGTGCCTCCCACCACTTGAGCCCAAGCCAGAACACCAGGATCTGGGCAAGGCTCATCAGTTGGTAGACCTCGGCCTCGATCGAGTTCTCCCAGAACACATCGCTGAAGGCGAGCATCAAGGCGCCGATCACCGCGGCGCCGATCGCGACCCACTCCTGCCACGGCTTGCGCTCGCCGCCCTGCGAGATGCGCACCATTTTCAAGATACTGAGGTAGGTGAACACCACCGCCAACGCGCCGGATAAGGCCGAGAGAGCGTTGACACGCTGCGCGATGGATGCCCACGGCACCAGCGTGGCGATCCGTCCGAGCAACACATAGAACGGCGTACCGGGCGGGTGCGGAATCCCCAGGATCTGTGAGACTGCGATGAACTCACCGGAGTCCCAGAACGGGACCGTGGGTGTGAGCGTGAGCAGGTAGACCGTCGCGGCAATCGCGAACGTCAGTATGGCGAACAGGCCGCCCGCGCGCTTGGTCAGGTTCATCCGGTGGTCCTCCGAGAGCTCTGGGCTGCGGCCCGGCGGTGCGGGATGCGCACGAGGAACAAGATCCCTCCGATCAGGCTGACCGCGACGGCCACGAGGTAGGTGGTGAACTGCAGCGAGAAGGCGCTTCCCCGGTCAAGTCCAACCATGCCGAACAGGAGGATGCCGACACCTTCACGTACCCCGATGCCATTCAATGAGATGGGCAGGGACACTATCACCGCCAGCAGCGGGACGAAAAGGAAGAAGTAAGCAACCGGAACGTGCACGTTCAGCGCCCGGGCGACCAGGACATGCACGAAGATCCGCATGATCTGCACGATCGTGGCCACCATGAACAATTCCAGAAAGAGTCGCTTCTGCCCTCGGAAGCCCTCCAAGCGCGCCGATAGCTCTTCCAGTGCGGGTCGAAATCGACCCAAGCCGACGCGTTCGAGCACTTCCGTGATCGCGTGCAGCAGCCGAGGGTGGAACACGGCCCACAGCATGGTCACTGCGAACGTGAAGAATGCCAGCACGCCCAAGTAGACGGCGGCGAGATGAAAACGGTCGATCGCCGGCAAAGTGGTGACCACGGCGAGTCCCGCCAGCGCGACGGTACCCACCATGCGATCCATCAGCACGGTGGAGAATGCCGCGGTGCGCGTGGTGCCGGAACGCGTCGCGTCGAAGATGCGCGCAAGGTCGCCGCCGACATTGGCGGGCAGGAAATTATTGAAGAAGAGTCCCACATGGTAATAGCTGCAGACCTTCAAGAACGGGATCTGGATTCCGACAGCGCGCATGAGCCGATTCCATTGGTAGGCACCGAGGATGTTGCTGAGGATCAGCAATCCGAATGCGCCGCCCAGCCACTCCCAGTGCGCCCGTCCGATGGTGGCCACGATGTTGCTCCACTGCACGCGCTGGAACAGCCAGGCGAATAGCGCCAGGCTGATCACCACTTTTGCGCCCAACAGCAGCGCGGCGCGTCCCGAAGGCTTGCCCGCCATCAGCCTCGTCCTTCCCCGAGCAGGACGTCGAGTGAACGGCGCGCGCAGTCGTCCCAGCGGAATCGAGACGCCCACTCCACCCCGGCAGCCCCGAGTGAATCGCGCAAACCCGTATCGGTCAGCACGCGGCGGAATGCGTCCGACAACCCCGCATCGTCATCGTAGCGCACCATCAGGCCAGTCTCATCGCGGCGAACGGAATCGCGAAGCCCCGGGCTGTCGGCAGCCACCACAGCGGTGCCGCACGCGCCCGCCTCGACCACCGTGAGCCCCCAGCCCTCCTTGGGACTCGGCTGCACCACCGCCCATGCGGATTGCATGTGCTTCACCTTGTCGGCGAGCGGCAGGAACCCGAGGAAATCGACGGCATGGGCCACGCTCGATTTCTCGGCCAGCCGGCGCAACGCCGCCGCCCATGGCCCGTCGCCGATCACCTCCAGCCGCGCCTGCGGCACGGCACGCAACAACTCGGGCAGCGTTCGCAATACCCAGTCGAGCCCCTTGTAGCGGCGAAGCCGCCCCACGTACAGGAGCGTCGGGCGCGCGGCCCTGGCCACCGCGGGATCGACGCGATATTGCGCATGGTCCAGGCCACAGTGGACCACATGGATGAGCTCGGGCCTCACACCGCGGGCGATCAGGTCATCGCGCGTGCTCTCACTGATCACAAGGAAGCGTGACTTCGCATAGGCGCGAGGAATCAACGACTCGAGCAGCACGACATAGCTGGCGATGACCGGGTTGGCTTCCTGGAACGCAGCGGCGCCGAACAAATGCGGCACGATCACCGCAACCGGGGCCTTGGTCCATTGGGCCGCGAAGCATGGCACCTTGTTGATATCCTCGATGACCAGATCCGGGATTTTCGCGCCGGAGAACTCGCGCGCCAGGACGCGTGGTACTGCCAGATTGAAGTCGTACCAATCGCCGCGGCGTACGATCCGCATGCCGCGATATGCCACTTCCGCAGCGCCCCCTTGGAAGGTGCTCGCCAGCCACGTCACGCGCTGGCCACGGCGCACGGCCTCGAGCAGGATCTCCTCCAGATGCAACTCGGCTCCGCCCGCCTCGGGATGCGCGGGGTCGCGGAAGTTGATCGCGAGCAGGTGGGGCGGTGAGGTCATCGTTTGCGAGCCACTGTGCCGATCACATGACACGTGTACAGCGACCAGCGCTGGCCGCGCAATGTTGCGCGCAGCGCATCCCAACCGCCCGACCAGAACGCCGGGCCCTTGGGATGGAGTGGCAACTTGACGCCCACACTGCGCTTCAGGACCTCGCGCACCACGCGGTACCACAGCCCCGGCACCATCCATTCGCCATAAGTCCGCACCACTTGCATCCCCGTTGCGGCGCACAGGCGCTCGAGCCGATCGGGCGTGAACTGCGTCTCCCACCCCGCGAACCAACGATTGAACAGGATGAGCAGGTTCTTCATGAGCGTGTAGAGATGGAAGGTCTGCGGCACATCCACGATCATACGGCCGCCTGAACGCGTCACGCGTGCGTTCTCATTCAACAAGGGCATCGGGTCGCGGAAATGTTCGAGCAGGCCTTGATGGAACGACACATCGATGGCGCCATCGCGGAACGGCATGCGGGTTGCGTCCGCCTGCACGAACATCACGGGTATCCCCTGAACTTCGGCTTGCGCCTTGACCAGTGCGAGCGAAGCGGGTGAATAGTCAAGCACCACACCGCGTGCCCCGAGCCGCGCCAACTCCAGCAGGTCGCGCCCGGAACCAGCCCCTATCTCCATGACGATGCGGCCCTCGATAGGACCGTCCGCCAGCGCCTCGCGCACGAGTCGTCCGCCGGTCGAGTAGGTGTCCTCGATATCCTGGCTGTGTCCCTTCCAATAGGACTCCCAATGATCGAGCGTGGATGTGCGCGCCATTGTCCCCCTCCCTACTCGCCCCACTGCAACCGGTCCGCGAGGAACGGCGGCAGGCCCGCTGCGCGGATCCGATCCATCGCTGCGGGGATGTCGTATTCCAGGCGCACATGTTCGAATGCGCGGGACGAATCGTCGAACAACAGGTACCCGGCGCGAGGGTCCCCATCGCGCGGCTGGCCCACGCTGGCCACGTTCACCAGGTAGCGCCGGCCTGGCGCTCCGGCGACCTGCGCTTCGCGCGTGTAACGCACGCTATCGCCCTGAAGCTCGAACGTGCCGGGGTAGTGCGAGTGCCCGATCAGACAGACGTCCTCGACCACCTGCTCCATCTCGACCGCGGCATCGTTGGGAGAGAACACATAGTTCCATTCCTCGGGCTCCGTCGGCGAGGCATGCACCAATCGGTGTCCGCGCCACACGACGGAGTACGGCAGGTTGCGCAGATAGTCGAGGTGTTCGGGCTTGAGTTGTTCGGTGGTCCAGCGTGCCGCTGCCGCCGCGTCGGGATTGAAGTAGCCCAGCCGGATGCGGCCACAGGCCGCGAAGTCATGGTTTCCGGCGACGGCGACTTCGATCCGCGGAAGCAGTCGCTCGATGCATTCATTGGGAGAAGCCCCATAGCCGACGAAATCGCCGAGGCATGCCATGGCATCCACGCCACGGCGATCGACATCGGCCAGCACCGTGTCGAGGGCATCGAGATTGCCATGGATGTCCGAGAGGATCGCCAAACGCATCAGAACTCCGCGGCGCGCAGCCGACGCGCGGCGCGGTCGAGCACGCCGTTCACGAACCGACCCGATTCAGGGCTGCCGTATTCGCGCGCGATGTCGATGGCCTCGTCGATCACGACGCGCACCGGAGTACCGGGACGCGCCATCATCTCGGCCACCGAGATGCGCAACACCGCGCGGTCGGTGGCGGCCAAACGCTGCAACGGCCAGTGCTCTGCGCATTCCCGTAACAGGCCGTCGACTTCTGCGCCTCGCTCTTGCAGCATCTTCACGACATCGGAAATCAGTTCGCGCTGGTCATCGGTGAGTTGCGGTTCATCCTCGCGCCGCAGCTGCCAGGCGAATTCGTAGGAGTCCCCCGCCACATCCGCCTGGAATGCCACGCGGAATGCCGCCTCGCGCGCCCTGCGGCGAGCACCCTGCGCCGGAGCGCTCACTGGACCTCCGCCTGACGACGATGCTGCACCATGAGCGCAGCCGCCAGCGCCACTTCTTTGCCGATGTTGCCCAACTTGCCTCCGCTACGCGCCTCCACCTGGGCCCTGTCGTACGCGGCGAGCACGCCGTTCAGCACGGGTACGCCCGTGTCGAGCATCACCCGCATGAGTCCCTCCGAGGCCGCATCGGCCACGAGCCGGAAATGTTCCGTCTCGCCGCGCAACACCACGCCGAACGCCAACACGGCATCGAATCGCCCGGACTCCGCCGCCCACTTCGCCGCCACGGGCAGTTCGTAGCTTCCCGACACCCAACGCAACTCGAGCGAAGCCTCGCTCGCGCCCTGGTTGCGCAATGCCTCGAGTGCCGCGTCCACCATGCGCCGGACATCTGCTTCGTTCCAGCGCGCGGCCAGTACGCAGAAGTTCGCGCCGCTTGCATCGGGCGCGGGCATCATCTCGCGCACGCTCATCGCCCGCTCGCCTTGAGCTCGAGCAGGTGGCCCAGCTTGTCCCGCTTGGTCGAGAGATAGCGCTGATTGTGGCGATTGGGCTTCACCTGCACTGGGATGCGACCCACCACCTCGAGGCCGAACGCCTCGAGCCCGACAATCTTGCGGGGGTTGTTCGTGAGCAGTTCGATTTTGTGCAACCCCAGATCAGCGAGGATCTGAGCGCCGATGCCATAGTCGCGCAGGTCAGCCGGGAAACCCAGCCGCAGGTTCGCCTCCACCGTGTCGAAGCCCTGATCCTGAAGCTGGTAGGCGCGCATCTTGTTGGCCAGGCCGATCCCGCGACCCTCCTGACGCAGGTACAGCAGCACGCCCGAGCCACGCTTAGCGATCGCGCCCATGGCCGCGCGCAGCTGCGGACCACAGTCACAGCGCAGCGAAGCGAACACATCGCCCGTCAGGCATTGGGAGTGCACGCGAACCAGCGCCGGCTTGGTCTTGCCGACCTTGCCCTTGACCAGCGCCACATGATGGTCGCCCTCGAGAAGGTCCTCATACAGGTGCATCTGGAACAACCCCTCGGGCGTGGGCAACGGCACGGTGACGATGTGTTGCACCAACTGCTCGCGCCGACGCCGCCATGCGATCAGGTCCTGGATCGTGAGGATTCCCAGCGCATGCGTCTCAGCGAACTTCATGAGCTCGGGCAGCCGCATCATCCGCCCGTCATCCGACAGCACTTCGCACACCGCGCCGACGGGGTTCAGGCCCGCCAGTTTGCACAGGTCTGGCGCCGCCTCGCTGTGGCCCGCGCGGCGCAGCACCCCGCCCGGCATGGCCTTGAGCGGGAAGATGTGGCCTGGCCGCACGAAATCCTCTGCCTTGGCGCGAGGTTTGGCGAGCGCCCGGAGCGTCTGGGCACGATCGAACGCCGAAGTGCCCGTACTGGTGCCCTTGCGAACGTCGACCGATTCGGTGAATGGCGTGCCGAACTTGGAGGTGTTGTTGGAGACCAACAATTTGAGGTCGAGCCGGTCGGCCACTTCGGGCGCCACCGCGGCGCAGAGGATGCCGCGCCCGTGCGTGACCGCGAAGTTGACCATGGCGGGCGTGGCCTTTTCGGCCGCGAACACCAGATCGCCTTCGTTCTCGCGATCGGCATCGTCCACCACGATGATCATCCCGCCTCGGGCGATGCGACGGATGGATTCCTCGACCGACAGGAACACGCTGCTCGTCAGCTTGGCCTTGCGTGCGGCGGGACGCGCCACGGCCGCGCGGCGGCTCGCGGAGGCGGTGCGGCTGGCAGGACGTGGGCGCTTCACGAGGACCTCCGGGGGGAGCCGGCGTCTTCCAGCAAACGAGCCAGATAGCGCGCCAGCAGATCGACTTCAAGATTGACCCGCCGTCCGGCCTTGTAGGTACCAGCCGTGGTGACAGCAAGCGTATGGGGAATGTACGCGATTTCACAGCCATCGTCGGTGAGTCCGGCCACCGTGAGGCTCACGCCATCGACCGTGAGCGAACCCTTCTCGGCGACGAAGCGACGGAGTTCGGTAGGGACTTTCAAGCGCACGCGCCAACCATCGCCTTCGGTCGCAATCGTCGCCACCTCCCCCACGCCATCGACATGGCCCTGGACCAAGTGCCCACCCAGACGCTGCGCGAGCGTGAGTGGCCGCTCGAGATTGACCGGATCGCCGGGCTGCAGCAGCCCCAACGTGGTGCGCCGAAGCGTCTCGGGCACGGCCTCGACCGCGAAGCGCCCAGGCTCGAGCGCCACCGCAGTGAGACACACGCCGCACACCGAGAGGCTATCGCCGATCGCGGCGCCTTCGAGCACCGACACCGCGGTGACCCATAAGCGACGCCCATCGAGGCGCTCCTCAACCTCACTGATGTGTCCCCGTTCTTCCACGAGTCCCGTGAACATGTCAGTCCTCCCACTCCACCCACGTGAGCGTATCGCCGCCCACGCGCTCGACCGAAACCACGCGGCCCTTCCGAGCATTCGCAAGCGTGGCGCCGATCGGCGCGCACCACGACAGCCCGGCTCCCAAAACGCGCGGCGCGGTGAAGAGCGCGATCCGATCCACCAGCGATGCGCGCAACCATGCCGCGCCGAGCATGGCGCCACCTTCGAGCAGCACGTCGAGCACGCCATGGAGCGCAAGGCGCCGCGCGAGCGCACGCGGCGAGACGCGACCCATGACGCTGGGCAATTTCCACACGCGCACGCCGCGCGACTCGAGCGAAGCCACGCGGCGCGCCGGAGCATCTTTGGCGCACGCCACCACGGTGCCGCGGGCGAGCGAGCGGCTGAACAGTCGCAGCGAGGAGGGCAAGGACAACTGCGAGTCGCACACCACGCGCAGCGGTTGTCGAGCGGCAGCTGGGGCGAGGCGCACCGTGAGCCGCGGGTCGTCGATGCGCGCCGTCCCCGCCCCGATCATCACGGCGTCGCAGGCGGCGCGCATCTGGTGCCCGCGCTGGCGCGCCGCGGCGCTGGTGATCCAGCGCGAGCCACCTTTGGCGTCCGCGATCCGGCCGTCGAGCGTGGCCGCCACCTTCCATGTGACGGACGGACGGTGTCGGGTGTGCACGAGCAAGTAGCTGCGCAACTGCGCCCGCGCCTCCTCCTCGTGCAATCCCAACTCGATGCGTACGCCGGCTGCACGCATCTTCTGCATGCCCTGACCGTCGACCACGCGATTAGGATCGCGGATGGCCACCACACAGCGCTTCACTCCCGCTGCGATCACTGCGTCGGCGCACGGTGGTGTACGCCCGAAATGCGCGCAGGGCTCGAGCGTGCAATAGAGCGTCGCCCCCTTGGCGAGCGCTCCGGCGCGCTCGAGCGCCATGATCTCTGCGTGCGGCTCGCCCAACGCCTTATGCCAGCCCTCTGCGACCACGCGACCATCCCGCACCACTACCGCACCCACCATGGGATTCGGCGCAGTGCGACCACGGCCCCGTTCGGCCAGGCGCAGAGCGCGGCGCATGTGGACGCTGTCATCGGTGGTACGAGCCATGAACCCTTTCTTGAAAAAAAATGAACCCCGCGACGAAGTGGTCACGGGGTTCTGGATGCAGAAGGGACGACGTGGCAACGCCGGGTGCGGGTGAGCCCGCTCCCGTCGAATGATGCTCCACGAGCGCCTTCCTTCTTCCATCCCGACTTTGACGGTCGGCTCCGGAATCACACCGGATCTGCCACAAGGACGCGCCTGAGCGCGGCTCCAAAGGCTCGCGGGCTGTACCGCCGGTGGGGACTTGCGCCCCGCCCCGAAGGAGAAGCGCAAGGAAGATAAGGCGGGCGGAGGGGGGCGTCAAAACACCGAGTTGAGCCCGCGAGATGCCACGCCCCTAGTAGTGGATCGCGAAGCGGGCGGTGAACACCGTCCACAGGCCCTGATCGACCGGCACCAGGCGCAGTCCCAACTCGGCACCGAGCGCCACCAGCTTGTTTCGCTGCATGGAGGTGACCTCGATGGCGAGCTCCGGCTTGACCTCGCCGACCGCGAGGTCGCTGAACCCTGCCCCTCCACCGGCCACTTGGAGTTCGGCCCGGGCGCTGGCAAGGCCTGGGCCTACGGAGATGCGCGCGATCGGCCCATTCTGGGGCAGGTAATGCACCATGAGCGCGCCATCGAGCATGGAGTAATCGAGGCCAGCGGGAACACTGCCGCGTTCGGTCTGGCTCGAGCCGAGCAATGACAGGCTG